>NZ_QSCK01000019.1:0-81991 GCF_003463035.1 Roseburia sp. OF03-24
TCTAATTCAGGCATACCTAGACTTTTCTTATTTTCGGACAACGGAACCAAAATTACTTCGGCTTTGCGCAAGATGCCACTCACAAACCTGCGACACACCATTGGGACGGGTGATTTATTTCATAAACAAACCAGCATTTGGCGAATAGCATATTCTATAGAAAAAAGACTGACAGATGCAGATTCACCTACCGAATCCTTTCTGTCAGCCTTTTCTTTTTTACTCTTTCAGTAAATATGCATCTCTCTTTGCCCCGGTGGAAACAAGATAAATGGAATGTCCGATCAGCTCTTCGATCCTTTCAATATACTTCTTTGCATTTTCCGGAAGATCATTCCAGTTCTGGCAGGATGAAATGTCACAATTCCATCCGTCTAACATCTCAACCTCCGGTTCCGCAGCATCAAGCAGGATATTGGTTGGAAAATCCGTGATAAGTTTTCCATTTACACGATATCCCATGATTACCGGAATCTTTTCAAAACAGCTTAATACATCGAGCTTTGTCAGGGCAATGTCCCCTGCATTCTGGCATTGTAATCCATATCGGCTCGCAACTGCATCAAATGGTCCGACCCTTCTCGGACGTCCGGTTGCTGCCCCAAATTCATTTCCTGCTTTTCTTAATTTTTCATTCCATTCTTCGCCTGCTGCCTTTTCTGCCACAAACGGTCCTTCACCGACACAGGTTGAGTATGCTTTCATGACTCCCACAACCCGATCCGGCTGTCTCTTTGGAATGCCTGCACCAATCGTCGCATAGGCTGCGATAGTACTGGAGCTGGATGTGTATGGATAAATTCCGTAATCAATGTCACGCAATGCGCCAAGCTGTGCCTCGAAGAGGATGTCTTTTCCTTCTGCAGCTGCCTTTTCCAAAAGTGCCCCCGTATCGATAATATATGGTTTTAAAAATTCTGCCTGTCCCCGGCACCAGTCCATGACTTCTTCTACCGAGAGCGTTTTCTGACCATATACCTTTTCAAGGATCAGGTTTTTACTCTCCACGATCATTGCGATCCGTTTTTTGATCACTTCCGAATCCAGATATAAAAGGTCTCCCATCCGAAGCGTTTTCTTCATATATTTATCGCCATAGGCATAGGCGATTCCTCTTTTTGTGGAGCCAAATGCCTCCCCAGTCTTAGAGAGTCTCTCCTCCTCTAAAACGTCCTGTCTGACATGGAATGGCATGCAGACGGTTGCTTTTTCCGATATCTTTAAATTTTCCGGACTGATTTTTACATTCATGTAACGCATCATCTCGATCTCATGTCTTAAGTGATCCGGATCAATGACCATTCCGTTTCCAAGTACACAGACAACCTCCGGATGCAGAATACCGGACGGCAGCAGATTCAAAACAAATTTACCTTTATCTGTCACTACGGTATGTCCTGCATTGTTTCCTCCCTGATAACGAACCACATAATCGGCGTGATCACTTAATAAATCTACGACACGTCCTTTTCCTTCATCGCCCCAGTTAATACCAGTTACTGCTGTTAACATAAATATTCACACTCCTTTTATACTTGTGCATGTACAATCTTATCTACTGTATCAATACTCTTTTCCAACCGTTCCGAAAAACGGTGGATCGGTAAAAATACGCCCAGTTCATCAAACCTCTGACCTTCATCTTCCAAAGAATCCTGTCCGTAATAAACAAAGGAACGCGGCAGGTCCTTTTGCAGTTTCATCATGATATCCCACACTGCTGCATAAGCCTGTGCTTCCGTCCTCTGCTGTTTTACCGTATCCGGCAGTTCATAGACAAGCAAAAGACCGATGTGCTCACCCATCTTATATTCCATCACATCCATCGTATCCGCATCATAGCTGTGACGCTTGCGGTATCCGTATGCAAGATACATCTTTACACCTTTCTCTTTCCGGAATACCTTTTTAAACCGGTTATAATCTTTTTCACTCACATGGATCTCCTTTGTCTGGATCAGATTTCCATCCTCGTCCGTGAGCAGATACGGATTGACCTGTCCGTCCGCATTAAAGCGGAACGGTGCCAAAAATGAGTTGCGCAGTAAGTCAAACATGCTGTTTTTACAGACTGCCATCAAAAATGCTGTCAGATCCCGGTTTTTATAGGCATCAAACAATGCCTTAGCAAACTGTTCCGGTGGAAGATATCCTCCCACCAGTTCAAGATCCGAATCAATTTCTCCATAAAAAGTCTGCATCAGACGCTCACAGGCTTCCGGATCTTTCAAGATTTTATCAAACAACAGATCTGCTTTTTCTTCTCTTGGAAATATTGTCTCCATCCTTTTTCCCTCCATTATCTAATCTTTTCTAAGAACATCAGCAGAAAACTGATCAACAGAAGTCCACCGGATATCCAGATCACATGAAACCCGTACCTCACAGACAGATTTCCTCCGATTCCCGCACCAACCGCAAAGAATAAAATGATTCCAAAATAGTAAAGTGCCTGTCTGATCTGTTCCGGTCTTTTTTCCCTGAGATACAGTGAAAACGCTGCCGTCCCACTCCGCAGATTTCCGATGCACATTGTGCTCGCGTAGGAATATCCGCCGACTTTCCGGAATGTCTGCACCTGCATGGCACAGGAAAAAGAAACTAACACGGTTGCTGCCATATTAAGATTCTCTGGAAGAAATCCCACAAACACCAGGATTGCCATCTCACAGAGTAATACTGACTGTCTCCAGTGCAGCTTTCTCGCATACTTAAAACTTCCCTGTATCCTCTCTGCCACAAACACACCGACTGCAAATGCGAGCAATGGGAACAGATAACGCAATCCCTCACTCCACTCTCCCATCATAAAATGCTGACTCATGAGTACCACGTTTCCGGTCTGTGCATTCGAGAACACGCCATCTCTCGTAAAATATGTGTACGCATCCTGAAATCCACCGGACAGTGCCAGAAACACACTCGTGATAAACGCCTCCGACATCTGCACTTTGGTACTCCTTGGCTCATTTTGATTCAAAGCCAATGTTCTCACCTCTTATTCCTTTTTTCTCATTGATTTCTCACATCGTCTGTATTATAGTATCCCTGTTATCAGATGCAAAAAGTATTATTGATATATCTGTCATATAATTTTTATATGGAAAAATAAAAATCACAGGAGACAAACACCACATGATCACTTACGACTATTACCGTATTTTCTACTATGTTGTACAATATAAAAGTTTTACCAGAGCTGCCGAGGCACTGCACAATAACCAGCCAAATATCACAAGGTGCATGAATAACCTGGAAGCAGAATTACACTGTACGCTTTTTTTACGTTCCAACAAGGGTATCACACTGACTCCCGAAGGGAAAAGATTATATGAACATGTTGCGATCGCCTATGAGCAGCTTTCGCTTGGGGAAGATGAGATCCGTCAGAACATGGAACTCGAAAATGGACTGGTTTCCATCGGAGCCAGCGAAAATGCGTTACGCCTGCGGCTGCTTCCGGTGTTAGAACGTTTTCATGAACAATATCCTCATGTACGCATCCGTATTTTCAATCACTCCACACCACAGGCAATTTTAGCATTAGAGAGCAAAGTTGTCGATTTTGCAGCCGTCACCTCACCGCTCGCCATCCAAAAGCCACTGCACAAAACGCACCTTGCCTCCTACCGTGAAATTCTGATTGGGGGAACAAAATATAAAGAATTGGCTTCGCAGATCCGAAGCTTAAACGATCTTTCCGGGATACCATTCATAGGGCTTGCCGACGGCACCGGATCAAGAGAATTGTATCACCGTTATTTTTTAAGTCACGGTCTGATGTTCGCACCGGATATGGAGGCTGCTACCACCGACCAGATCCTGCCGATGATCACACACAACCTCGGTATCGGTTTTTATCCGGAAGAGCTCGCTGCGGAAGTGATCGCACGCGGCAATGCCTACGCGATCCGCCTTGTGGAGCCTATCCCGGAACGTGAAATATGTTTAGTCACAAACAGCAGCACCCAGATAAGTGCTGCTGTCCGCAAAGTGATTTCTTTTCTTTCTGTCTGATTTTATGCAGAACGTATATCCCGCACCTCTCCCGGAACTATTACCGGTCTTCCCTGAAATATGCCTCTCCAAGGCTTGCCGGCGGCTGGTTTTCCAGTTTATTCCGTTTACTTGTGATAACAAGCACAATGATCGTTACTACATAAGGAAGCATTTTGCAAAGTTCCTGTGTTGCACGTGTCAGTCCCGGCAGATAAATATATAAAATATAAAGTCCGCCAAAAAGGAATGATCCCCAGATCGCATGATCCGGATTCCAGAGTGCTAAGATAACAAGTGCGATCGCTAACCATCCGCGGTCACCGAAACCGTTGTTTGACCAGGTTCCTCCTAGATATTCCATGACAAAATAAAGTCCGCCAAGACCTGCTATTGCTGCCCCTGTCACGGTTGCAATATATTTATATTTCGATACATTGATACCTGCAGCATCTGCGGTTGCCGGGCTCTCTCCGACTGCACGTAAGTTTAATCCGCGTCTGGTCTTTTTCAGAAAATAAGTCATGCATACCGCAAGGATCACGGACAAATAGGTCAGAAATCCATAGGAAAATAATAAATCTCCGATAAATGGAATCGCAGATAATCCCGGAATCTTTGCACGGAACGCTGCCGCAGTTGTCTGTACGGAAATCTGTCCGACACCTCCTGCAAGTTTTGAGATAGATCCACCAAAGAAGTTACCAAAACCTACACCAAATGTTGTAAGCGCAAGACCGACAACATTCTGGTTTGCACGCAGTGTGATCGTTAAAAAACTATAGATCAGTCCGCCTAACGCAGCTACGATCAGTGTTGCAAAAAAGGCGATCAAAAGACCAATAAATCCATTTGGATTTTCATTGCCATTCTCATAGAAAAAAGCACCCATCAGACCGGCAATACCACCCATGTACATGATACCCGGTATTCCAAGATTTAAGTTACCGGACTTTTCTGTCACGATCTCTCCGGTCGCACCGAATAATATCGCAACGCCCTGTCCGATTGCTTTTTGTATAAATGTCATAAGCAGATTCATTTATTTTCCCTCCTTATGGTTCTTTTTCCATTCCAGTCTGTAATTAATAAAAAACTCACATCCGATCAGGAAAAACAGCAAAATACCTGTAATGATATCTGATGCATTCTCATTTAAACCAAACTGGGAAGCGATCTGGATCGATCCCTGCTGCATAAATACTAAAAATGCAGATACTAAGATCATGGCAAATGGATTAAATTTAGACATCCATGCTACGATGATCGCGGTAAATCCACGTCCACCTGCTGTACTTGTAGAAATCGTATGGCTTGCACCGCTGACGATCAGACAGCCGGAAAGACCACAGATTGCACCGGAAATCATCATGGTACGGATGATTACTTTTTTTACATTGATGCCGGCATAACGCGCGGTATTCTGGCTTTCTCCGACAACAGCGATCTCATATCCCTGTTTACTGTATTTCATGTATACATACATACCGAGTGTGATGACAAGAACCACGATCACATTCAGTCCATACATATTTCCAAACACAGATGGGAACCATCCTTTCTGTCCTGCTGCATTGATAATACCGACCGTATTCGAACCAGATGGATTCTCCCAGAATACAATGGCAAATGTTACAAGCTGCATTGCCACATAATTAAGCATCAGCGTAAACAATGTCTCATTTGTGTTAAAATATGCCTTAAACACTGCCGGGATCAATCCCCAGATCAGACCTGCTGTGGCACTTGCAATAAAGATCAGGATCAGAAGAAGCCAGTTTGGCATTGCATCCCCCGCATAGATCATCAGTGCGGCGGTTGCCATACCTCCCATTAAGATCTGTCCCTCAGCTCCGATATTCCAGAACTTCATTTTAAATGCAGGCGTCAGTCCGATCGCAATACATAAAAGTACTAATGTCTCGCGGATCGTCACCCACACACGACGGCTGCTTCCAACCGCACCATCTACGATACCAAGATATACCTGAAGCGGATTCTGTTTTGTGATCGCAACGATCACAAGTCCTGCAACGATCAGCGATAATACAACAGCTATAAGACGGATTCCCCATGCTTTAGCAGTGCTTATCGTATCCCGTTTTATCATACGAACTGCCGGTTCTTTTACTTCTTTACTCATTTGCCTGTTTCTCCTCTCCCGAACCTGTCATCAAAAGTCCGAGTTTTTCTTTTGTGGTACTTCTCGCATCCACAATACCGGAAACTCTTCCGCCATTTAACACAAGTATCCTGTCGCACAGCTCTAAGAGCACATCTAAGTCCTCGCCGACACAGATGACAGCAACTCCCTTTTTCTTCTGGTCATTTAAGAGATTATAGATCGTATAGGAAGAATTGATATCAAGTCCGCGCACCGGATATGCTACCATCAGCACATTCGGATTGCTTGCGATCTCCCGTCCTACCAGAATTTTCTGGACATTTCCACCGGAAAGACGTCTGACCGGAGTTTCAACACCCGGCGTTACGACTTCAAGTTTGTCAACGATCTCCTGTGCCAGTTTCTTCGGTGCCTTACGGTCTGCAAAGAAATGTTTTCCTTCCTTGTAGCTGCGGATCATCATGTTATCAGTCAGATCCATGGAACCGACTAATCCCATTCCGAGACGGTCCTCCGGGACAAACGATAATGCAATACCAAGTTTTTTGATATCCTCCGCTTTCATGTCGGAAATTTTTTCGACCTTTCCTTCCGGGGAATCGTAAAGGATCTCTCCGCTCTCGATCGGCTGTAAACCTGCAACAGATTCAAGAAGCTCTTTCTGTCCGCTTCCGGAAATACCGGCGATTCCAAGGATTTCCCCACTGTATGCAGTAAAAGAAGCCTCTTTTAATACTTTTAATCCTTCCTTGTTCCGGCAGGTAACGCCGCGCATCTCGATTCGTTTTTTTGCATTTTCCGGCTCGGTACGGTTGATATCAAGTGTTACTTTTTCACCGACCATCATCTCGGTCAAAGACTCCACTGTCGCGCCTTTTGTCTCCACGGTATCTATGTATTTTCCTTTTCGAAGCACAGCCACACGATCAGAAAGCTCTAACACTTCGTTTAACTTATGTGTGATGATGATAATGGATTTTCCTGCAGAACGCATGTTACGCAGCACAGCAAACAGCTTTTCCGTCTCCTGCGGTGTCAAAACGGCAGTCGGCTCATCTAAGATCAGAATATCTGCACCACGATACAATACTTTTACGATCTCAACAGTCTGTTTCTGTGAAACGGACATATCGTAGATCTTCTGGGATGGATTTAAATCAAATCCGTAACGGTCAGTCAGTTCCCTGACTTCTTTTTCCACCTGTTTTAAATTCAGCCGTTCTTTTCCCGGCAGTCCTAAAATAATATTCTCGGCGGCTGTCAAAATATTGATCAGCTTGAAATGCTGATGAATCATTCCAATTCCGAGTTCAAAGGAATCTTTCGGAGACCGGATTGTAACGGTTTTTCCATTCACACGGATTTCTCCCTCATCAGGGAAATAAATACCGGAGAGCATGTTCATCAGCGTAGTCTTTCCACTACCATTCTCTCCTAATATAGAAAGGATCTCTCCCTTTCTCACTGTCAGATTTACATTGTCATTTGCGACAACCTCTCCAAAACGTTTGGTGACTCCCAAAAGTTCAATCGCATTTACCGGTTCCACAAACAGTCCTCCTTTAACGTAAACTGCGGAACTGTGATAAAAGGTCTGTCCTTTCACAGTTCCGCTTATTTATGATACAAAAAGCATTCATTCAGACATGCTCTTTTGCATTATGGCAGAATTATATTCTGCTAAAAATCTTAATCAATCATTCTGCACCGCAGATGCTCTTAGTTGGTCACAGAAGTGATACCATCAATAATAATATCAAAAGATGGAGCAGATGCAAGCTCTGACTCATGATAGTATCCGTCAGATACATAATCTGCATATTTTGCATAATCACCGCCCTCTGCGATCAGATCTTCTAAAGAAGAACCATTTACAGTAAATGCGGATGTATCAAATACATGGATAGAACCATCTTTAATTGCATTTTCAACTTCTGTTACTTTTGCATCGGTTCCTTCTGCTGCAACTGCCTCATTGATCGGTGTGATATCAACTGCGCCCTCTGAAAATCCCTGGCACCAGTCAGTTTCGATCGGTGTACCGTCTAATACACACTGTACTGCATGTGTATAATAAACGCCCCAGTTATTTGTCGGAGAAGTAAGTGCTGCATCCGGAGCAACAGTTGTCATGTCAACGTTGTAACCAACACATGGTACTTTCTTATCCTCACAGGTGCTTGGAGCTCCTGTCGTATCTGCATGCTGGCTGATTAAAACGCATCCGTCATCGATCAGTTTTGCTGCAACTTCTGCTTCACCGGACATGTCTGCCCAACTGTTTGTATACTGTACTTCCATGGTTACGGATGGGCACTGGCTCTTTGCTCCTAAATAGAAAGAAGTAAATCCGGAAATAACCTCCGCATATGGGAATGCACCAACATAACCGATCTTTGCTGTATCTTCTGTGATTGTTCCGTCTGCGATCATCTCATTTAATTTCATACCTGCAACAACACCGGAAACATAACGTGCCTCATAGATAGAATCAAAATAGTTGTGCATGTTTGAAAGTCCGGAAGACGCTGCCTGATATCCGGTTGCATGACAGAACTGAACATCCGGGTACTCTGCTGCTGCCTGAAGCAGGTAGCTCTCATGTCCGAAGCTTGTACCAAAAATAATGTTGCATCCTTGATCTGCTAAATCAACTGCTGCATCATAAGCAGACTCATCTTCCGGGATCAGAGTTTTCTCTACGACCTGATCCTCAGATAATCCAAGATTGCTCATCATCTGATCGATACCAGCCATATGTGCTGCTGTATATCCTTCGTTCTCATCACCAATGTACATGACACCTACCTTGATATCCGATGCCGATTTTGCCTCGCCAGTGGCTGCCCCGCTCTCTGTTGCAGCTACAGTACTGTCTGCTGCATTACTATCTGATGCATTGCCTGCTGATGTGTTGTCAGCAGTTCCATTTGAGCCACATCCTGCCAGCATGGAAACGGTAAGTCCCATGGTCAATAATACACTTAATGCTTTTTTCATTTTTTCATCCTCCTGTATCGCTACTAAATAGAAATACATGAGTAAATTTAGCATAGAGAATTTTTTCCGTCAATGCAATTTTCGCCGTATTTCGCTGAAAATTCAATTTTTAACGCAAAATTTTTTCATTTATAAGCGGAGGTTATTTTTATCATTCCACAAACTTATGGTTCCCAGCTTAACGAAACATTTTTATAATCCCTCTGTCATTCAACTGTTTCAGAAATGAAACCAGAAGCGGTACTACAAACAGACCGATGATTCCAAAGAATTTTAAACCGATCAGCATACATGGCAGCATGATCACCGGCGATAACCCCATCTGTTTTCCCACCAGTTTCGGCTCGATCAGATTCCGCACGACTGTTATTACAAGGTAAAGCGCGAACACACCGACTCCGGTAGAGATCCTTCCCGATGCGAAGGCGAGTACCGCCCACGGGATCAGCACTGTACCGGTTCCAAGCACCGGAAGGATATCAAGTACCGCAATAATAAATGCAATGGCAAATGCATTTTTGATTCCAAGCAAAAACAGACCTGCCACAAGTTCCGCAAACGTGATCCCGAAGATCAGACAATAAGAGATAATGCATTTTCCCATCGTCCCTGTCACATAATTTTTTCCATCCCGGAACGCACGCTGGTATTCCGCCGGAATCTGCCGCTTTAAAAATGCTCTGATCTGTGGAAATTCCAGTTCCATAAATACCGTTGCGATCACTGTGATCAGAAGTTTCATAAAAAATCCCGGTATTCCTGCTGCCATCCCGGATACCCCGTCAATAACACCATCTGAAATGCCCGACATCAGCTTGCCTGCATTCTTTATCGTCTGTGCTGACTCCGCACCGACATCCTGCAATCCTTGCGTTTTTTCAGTCTGCCCTACCGGATAAAACACAACTGACAAACGTTCCACCCACTGATAAAAACGCTGCATAACAGGCACAACTGTATCCGAAAAAAAGACAGACAGCTCCCGCGTCAGATCATAGATCAGCCTCACCAGATAACTGCCTGCAAAATAAAGGACGGCTGCCAGAAGTATATAAAAGAAAAGAACCGTTGTAACCGCCACGATTCCTCTTTTGATATGTGTTCTCTCCGTAATGAACTTTACTGCTCCAGCCAATAGCGCCGCCACTGCAAAGGCTGCCAGAAACGGGAAAAGCACAGATCCCGCCGCTTTTAATACTACCCATAAGATCACAAGCCACACTGCTCCAAATGCAAAGCTGATCAGAAATTCCTTCTGACGTCTCAACCGTTCTTCCCTGTTCATCGCCCACCCTTTTCCTTTACTGCTGCCTTATTGATCTTTTATTACTATATCCGTTTTGGATGGGATCTATGCCATGTGTACTTTTAATTTGTATTTTCCTGTGCCGCAAAAATCTTACTGCAGAATGCGTCATATTCGTCATTCGAAACTTCTTTTCCATTCCAGAAATATTTCATTCCAGAATCCGGATCATTTTCATCTATGAGTTCTTCACCAAAGTTCATTTCTGCAGCCAGGTTATCCGCTCCTTCATACTTTTCCATATGATAGGTTTCATATCCTGCATTCATGTCATTGCTGTACATAATCCATACATCTCCATTGTAATAAGTATAGGAAAGTACAATCGCACTGCCGTCTCCTCTGGCAAATTCGTATACCTTATCATCACGGCAATCTAAATATATTCCGCCATAAGGACCACAGATAACCAGTTCATTTTCTCCGTCATTATCAAGATCGACTCTCTCCCCTATCGAATACAACTCCTCTCCCTGTGAATCCTTATTTAGATCAGAAATATTCCATGCAGATGACGGATCTGCGGTATCAACTGCGTCTACTGAACCATCGATAAATGCATCTAATAGTTCTTCTGCGGTCATTTTGTTTTTATAAGCGTTATATACCATATCTGTCTGTACATCATTCTGCGTTGTCTCCTCTGAAATTTCTGTTTTATTACCACAAGCAGTTAATGACATAACAATTAAGATACCTATTAAACCAACAACATTCTTCTTCAAATTTTTTCCCCCTAAAATCAAACTAAAAACTTCTTTTCCGAAAACATTTTATATTCTTCATTTTTTTAGAAGTTTCGTGTAAAAAATACCCACAGCACACCATTTATGGTATTCTGTGGGTATTTTGCTATCTTTTGCTGTGCTATTCATGCCATATGGTAGCCCATATGGCATGCCATATGGAACTCTTTTTATTCTTCTAATTTTAAGATATAAATACAGTTTGGCTTATCAACCTTGACCGGCGCACCGTTCTGCAGAGAGAAACCTTTCTCATAATTGATCGTATAAGATACGATATCATTGGATGTATTATTTACAGTAAGATAATGTTTCTCATCCGGATAAATTGCAAGCATTTTCGGATAATCACTGTCTACTTTAGTGCGGAATGCCTGTGTCAGCATACCTGTTGCAGGATCGATCTCATATGCAACCACTGTGTTCACACCGGCATTGGAAACAAAGAGATATTTTCCGCTCTTAGTGATCTCCATACCGGATGCGGCACAGATATCTTCCTCTTTCTTTCCCTGTGTTGTGATCGTCTGGATCTTATCAAACTGTGGCTGTTCATTTTCAACGGAGTATTTGTACACTTCGATCTCATGTGTCAGTTCATACAGGATATAAGCATATTTTCCATCTCTGGAAAAACGGATCATTCTCGGCGCAGACTCAAGCGGTCCACGAATGATATCCACCAGTTTTAATTTACCATAAGTATAATCCACACGATAGATCTTAACCTGATCTAATCCGTTATCAACTGCACACAAAAACTTCTGATCCGGTGTCAGTTTTACACAGTCAACGTGCGGTGTATTGGTACGCCTGTCACTGCCGCGTGCCATTCCTTTATGGAAAATACCATCTGCAATCGTTCCAATGCTGCCATCTTTCTCCAGATGCATCATTGTCACACGTCCGTCATGATGTCCGCCTACAAACAGATAACGTTTTTCATCATCTACTTCCACATAGCATCCTCTCATACCGCCGATCCACTGCTTGTTTACAGCCTCAAGATCTCCATCCGGAAGCACTTTAAATGCTTCTACACCTTCATCTGCGATCGAATAAAGGAACTTTCTGTCCTTTGATACAACAAGATCCGACGGGTTATTGATCGGCACTACTTTACGTTCTTTCATGCTGCCATTTGCCACATCCACATCATAAATATGGATTCCGACACTGTTTTCATGCGTATAGGTTCCCACATATGCCACATATTTTTCCATACATTTATCCTCCTTATGCCTTTTGCAGGAGCAATGCCCAGCAAGCCGGGCACGCTTTTCCTCCCTACTCTTTTCTTCGTAAAATATCATACTTCTCGAGCGGATGTCCCAGATCAATATACAAAACCTGTTTTGGATGCGGTGCTGATTCCATATCCACTCCATCCTCATCCATGATCCGTTTCACTGTCACCGTCAGATTTTCACCATCCGGCTTCATAATCTCGATCTCTTCACCGACCGAAAACTTATTGCGCTGTTCGATCCGGTAAAGCCCATCTTCGTTCTGCTCCCCAACAATTCCTAAATATGTGTATTCTTTTAAATAAGTGTTATTGTCGTAGATCTGCGCCTCGTCGGAAGGCTTTCCAAAGAAAAATCCGGTCGTAAACTGGCGGTAAGTACAGTTGGATATCTGATCTAAATACCATGGCAGATTCTTTTTGTAAAGCTCCGGTGACTCTTTGTAATCATCGATTGCCTTGCGGTAGGTTCTTGCCACAGTCGCAACATATAGTGCTGTTTTCATTCTACCCTCAATTTTAAAACTGTCAATACCCGCTTCCATTAATTCCGGTATGTGTTCGATCATGCAGAGATCCTTGGAGTTAAATATATAAGTGCCACGTTCATTCTCATAAACCGGCATATATTCATTCGGTCTTGTCTCCTCAACGATGGAATATTTCCAGCGGCATGGATGTGTGCATGCCCCCTGATTGGCATCACGTCCGGTAAAATAATTGGATAAAAGACATCTTCCGGAATAGGAAATGCACATCGCACCGTGAATAAATGTCTCGATTTCAAGATCGTCCGGTATATTTGCACGAAGTTCTTTTATTTCATTTAACGAAAGTTCACGCGCCGATACCACACGTTTTGCACCGAGTCTATACCAGAAACGGTATGTTTCATAGTTGGTATTGTTCGCCTGCGTACTGACATGACGTTCAATATCCGGGCATACTTCCTTTGCGATCATAAATATGCCGGGATCTGCGATGATAAGTGCGTCCGGTTTTTCCTCTTTTGGAAAAGAATCCAGTTCTTTGAAATACTCCCTTACACCCTCTAAATCATCATTATGTGCAAGAATATTTGCAGTCACATATACTTTTACCTCATGTTCATGTGCAAAACGGATTCCCTCTCTCATTTCCTCCATGGAAAAATTCTTGGCTTTTGCACGGAGTCCAAAAGCCTCGCCACCGATGTACACGGCATCCGCACCATAGATTACTGCAATTTTTAACACCTCAAGGCTGCTTGCCGGTATCAAAAGCTCCGGTCTTCTCATAACTTACCTGTCCTTTCGCATCTTTTCGATGCACCCTTTCTATTTCTTCCATGTGCTCACAGTCACTCCATCACCGATCGGCAACACTGCCGTGACAAGGCGTTCATCATGCGTCAGTTCATACAGATATTCACGCATTCTCTTATGGATCGTGCGGTTTCTCCTCGTGACTGCAAAACGGGATTCTATGATATCTCCATCCTGCAGCACATTATCCGAAACCAATGTTCCTTCGGAGCCAAGCAGTCTTAAAATATCCGGCATAAAATGAATATACTGACCCTTAGCAGCATCCATAAAAATAAAATCGTAGGTTTCCGTCAATGTCGGAAGAATCTGCGCAGCATCTCCCTCCAGCAGTGTAATCTGTTTTTCTTTTCCCGCACGGATAAAGTTCTCTTTTGCGATCGGGATTCTCTTTTCATAATTCTCGATCGTTGTGATCTCACATGGCACCGGATCATATTCTGCCATCAAGATGGCAGAATATCCGACTGCAGTTCCCACTTCGAGAATCCGCATCGGACATTTCATTGCAAGCAGCAGTTTTAAAAACTGCTGCATCTCTTTCCGTATGATCGGCACATAACTATCCAGTGCTTCCTTTTCTATCTGATCTAAAATACTGGTATTCCCTGTATCAAGTGAATTGATATAAGTGACCAGACGTTCATCTACTATCACTCGTCTGCTCCTGCCTGTTCATTTTCATCTGTGTTCTGGTTTTCTTCACCGGCACCATCTGTCTTAGTTCCATCCGAAGATGACTGTCCAGCTGAACCAGAATCTGTTTCATACTCTGTATTTTCTGTATTTTCTGTACTCTCAGTGCTCTCCTCAGCCTCTGCCGCCATGACTGCCATCATATCTTTTGCCGTCATGGATGTATTTAATGTATAGGTTCCTGCCTTTAACTTACCGTGATATGCTGACATACGAAGCTGTACATAAAACAGATTTGCATCGCGGATCAGCCCCTCTTTTTTTAACAGCTTTCCAATCTGATATTCTGACAGATCATCCGTTACATCTACGGACACATCTGTACCGGGTTCTTCTTCCACCGGTCCTTCCGTAAAGACACGATAACCGAAATCATAACAAAAACTTCCAAGTTTTATCAGACCGATCACGACAAGCAGCATGACCAGAATAGAAAAACTGATACTGACAAATTTTAATACCAGTTTATTCAGCTTCATATGAAATCCTCCAGACTATTCCTCAAATCCAACCTCAAAATCCAATTCTTCTATCAGCGTCCAGTTAATCTTCTGTACTACACGGCAAATGGCATTTTCTGCCGCAAGGTATTCTGCAACAAGCGGATTTTTCCGGAACTCACGGTATTCCTGTTCCATCTTATCCGTTGCATCATAAAGATCCACATTGCCATCACTGTTCTGCAGCAGATAATTTTTCTGACGGAATGCATGGATCTGCTCCTCTAACTGCGGCTGATTGTGCACTCTGTTTTTGATATCCTGATATCTGATATATTCCTCGCTGAATTTGACTGCCTCGACTAATTCCTGCATGGCTTCATCCATTCTGCTCATGATACATCTGTCCTTCCTACACTTCCATAATAATCGGCATGATCATAGGTCTGCGCTTTGTCTCTTTCCATACAAAATCACCTAAGGAATCCTTGATCTCATTTTTGATCTTGCCCCAGTCGGTAATTCCTCTGTCCATACAATACTGCATCTTATCCTCAAGCAGATGCTTTGCATCCTCCATCAGACTCTCTGCACCCCTGACATAAACAAAACCGCGTGATACGATATCCGGTCCTGCAAGTACCTGCCCGGAACCGCTCTCTAATGTCAGCACGACAATGATGATTCCATCCTCTGCAAGATGCTGTCTGTCGCGAAGTACGATATTTCCGACATCACCGACACCAAGTCCGTCGACCATGATGTCGCCGACGTGGACTCTTCCTGTAACCTCCGCTTTTTCATCATCTAACTCAAGCACGTCACCGGACATCAGAATAAAGATATTATCTTTGTTGATTCCAAGTTCCTCAGCTACTCTCGCCTGTGCTAAAAGATGACGGTACTCTCCATGAACCGGAACAGCATATTTCGGTTTTACCAGAGAATAGATCAGTTTGATCTCTTCCTGACAGGCATGACCGGATACGTGCACATCCTGGAAAATAACATTCGCACCCTTCATGGAAAGCTCATTGATGATTCCGGAAACTGCTTTTTCATTTCCAGGGATCGGGTTGGAGCTTAATACGATCGTATCATTTGGTTTGATCGTAACTTTTTTATGCATACCGCTTGCCATACGGGATAATGCCGCCATGGATTCTCCCTGGCTTCCGGTCGTGATCAGTACTGTTTTTTCGTCCGGATAATTTTTCAGTTCTTCAATATCGATTAGTGTATTATCCGGGATGTTAATATAGCCAAGTTCTGACGCAATACCGATGATATTTACCATACTGCGTCCTTCCACAACTACTTTTCTACCGTATTTATACGCTGTATTAATGATCTGCTGCACACGGTCTACGTTAGACGCAAATGTTGCAATAATAATCCTCGTATTTTTGTGATCTGCAAAGATCTCATCAAAGGTCTTACCGACTGTCTTTTCAGACATTGTAAATCCCTTGCGTTCCGCATTGGTACTGTCGCATAACAGTGCAAGTACACCTTTTTTACCGATCTCACCAAAACGCTGTAAGTCGATGGCATCACCAAATACCGGTGTATAGTCTACCTTAAAGTCACCGGTGTGCACCACGATACCTGCCGGTGAATAAATAGCAAGCGCTGCTGCATCCTGGATACTGTGGTTCGTACGGATGAACTCCACACGGAAACATCCTAAATTGATGTGCTGTCCGTATTTTACGACCTTGCGTTTTACCTTAGTCAGCATATTGTGTTCTTTTAACTTATGTTCAATGATACCGATGGTAAGCTTTGTCGCATAAATCGGAACATTGATGTCCCTTAAGACATACGGAATCGCTCCGATATGATCCTCATGTCCGTGTGTAATGAAAAATCCCTTAACTTTATCAATATTATCTTTCAGATAAGTCACATCCGGGATGACAAGATCGATTCCATACATGTCATCTTCCGGGAAAGACAGCCCACAGTCTACTACAATGATACTGTCCTCGTACTCAAATGCTGTAATGTTCATTCCGATCTGCTCTAAGCCGCCAAGCGGAATGATCTTAAGTTTTGAAGTTTTTTCTTTCTTTGTCTCTTTTACGCTGGTTCTCTTTTTCCGTTCCGGTCTCTCTGCTCTTCTTGAATCATTCTGGCTGATTCCTGCCTCCTTATTCTCTTTCATATTCAATGTCCGCATCCTCTATCAATTCTGAAAATATTTTACCTACTGCCGCAAGTTCCATGTCGTCATCCACCATCTCGCACACAACGTCATCGTCCTCTGTGGCTACTTCTTTTAAAATGTACGCATCACAGTCGCCATCTTCCTCTTCCGTGACAAAAAAATAACGCGTACCATTTACCTGTGTCTCCTCCACAACAAAGAAATCAATGCTCTCTTTTGTCTGCGGGTCCACAAATGTTACTTTTTCCATGTGCATCCTCCATGCATAACACAAAAACCGCATTCTGTAACCTGCGGCTTTTGTCATTACCTTTTTACTTCTCTGCGTGCATACTCCGATAATCCAGATATCCCTGCAAAATAAAGACTGCCGCGATCTCATCGACATACTTCTTGCGGTCTTCCCTGCGGATACCGGATTCCATCATGTGTTTATCTGCGGAAACAGTCGTCAGTCTCTCATCCCACAATATGACCTCTAAACCTGTCCGTCTCTCTAACATCTCTTTAAACTCTTTTGTCTTCTCGCAACGCTCTCCTTCTGTGTTATTCATATTCTTCGGATAACCCAGAACAATACACTCCACCTGATATTCTGCGATAATCGCTTCGATCCTCGCCAAAGTCTGGCGCAGTTTATTAGGGGACTGGCGTCTTATGATCTCCAGTCCCTGCGCAGTTAATAAAAGCTCATCACTGACTGCCACACCGACAGTTTTTGAGCCAAAATCCAAACCTAAAATCCGCATAAACTTCCTATTCCCAATGATTATTTTTGATATAAGCCTTTAAAATTTCTTCGACCAGTTCGTCACGTTCCACTTTCATGATCAGGCTTCTTGCATTATTATGACTGGTAATGTATGTGGGATCTCCAGACATAATATATCCAACAATCTGATTCACAGGATTATAGCCTTTCTCGCTCAATGCACGATATACGATCGTGAGCACATCGCCAACTTTAAGCTCCGGCTCTTTCTCCACTCTGAAATATTGTGTATTATTGATATTCTGCATATTTTTCACGCCCTTATACCTGCTATAAAAAGCATTGCTAGTTTTTATTTTAATATAGTTTGTCCTAAAATTCAACCAAAAGATAAATATCGTCTTTTAATTTTCCTTTTATCTTTCCGGTCACAAACTGATTTGTCCTGTTTTTTTCTGTTTCAAATGCCACTTTGACATACTCTTTTGTGTATCCGGTAAAATATGTTTTCCCATCCACCACAAGTTTTTCCTCTAACAGTGCAGTCTTTTCTTTCCCGACATAATATTCCCGGAATTCTTCAGACATTTTCTTTTCTAAAGCAAGAAGGATATTGCTTCTCTCTGTCTTTATCTGCTCCGGCACCTGATCCGGCATCACTGCTGCCTTTGTACCTTCACGCACCGAATACTTAAAAATGTGCATCTCGTAAAAATGTATCTTTTTCAGGTACTCTTCTGTAATTTTAAACTCATCCTCAGTCTCTCCGGGGAAACCGACGATCACATCCGTTGTGATCGCAGGATGATCAAAATATTTCCGCAGCAGATCACAGCCCATCTCATATTCTGCCGTGTCATATCTGCGGTTCATCCGCTTTAAGACGCTGTCACAGCCACTCTGCAGAGACAGGTGAAAATGCGGACAGATCTTTGTAAGTTCTGATAACCTTTTTGCAAAATCTTCTGTCACGATACGCGGTTCTAAACTTCCAAGACGGATACGCTCGATCCCCTCGATCTCATGTACATGCTCGATCAGTGAAAGTAATGTCTCACCGGTATCGACTCCGTAGGAACTTAGATGGATTCCGGTCAGCACTACTTCCTTATAACCGCTTTCTGCAAGTCCTGCTATCTCATTTAACACATCTTCCATTTTACGGCTTCTCACACGTCCTCTTGCAAACGGAATGATACAGTAACTGCAGAACTGGTTACAGCCGTCCTGCACCTTGATAAATGCGCGTGTATGCTCTGCCGTTTTCTTTAAATGCAGTTCTTCATACTCCTGCTTTTCATGGTTGATATCAACGATCTGTGCCTGTTTTGCATGTTCTTTTTCATACTCATTTAATAATGTTACCAGCTCGTGTTTCTGGTTATTTCCGATCACGATATCAATACTTTCATCCAGTATGGCCTGTGCCTCTTTTGTCTGCACATAACAGCCGGCTCCGACTACAATGGCATCCGGGTTCATCTTTTTTGCACGGTGAAACATCTGTCTTGACTTGCGGTCTGCCATGTTTGTCACGGAACAGGTATTTATCACATATACATCTGCAATTTCTGTAAAGGGAACGATCTCATATCCTGCATTTTCAAGGATCTGCTGCATAGCTTCTGTCTCATATGCATTAACTTTACACCCCAGATTGTGCAGTGCTGCTTTTTTCATTTTTTACCTCCATAATATCTATTTACTTGTTGACTTTTCCATGAAAAACCATTACTATAAAGATAACTTTAACAGCTAATTTTAAGGAGGTTTTTCATCATGAAAACAGTACAGATTTCTTTAAATTCTATCGACAAAGTGAAATCATTTGTCAATGCGATTACACAGTATGAGTATGATTTCGATTTAATCTCCGGTAGATATGTTATCGACGCAAAATCCATCATGGGTATCTTCAGCTTAGACTTATCCAAACCGATCGATTTAGCAATCCATGCTGAAGCTAATGTTGATGAGATTATGGAAACATTAAAACCATACTTAATCTAATCACAGATCAGATGTCATACCGTTTGCGGTGTCACATAGATGGAACATAAACCACAGGTCATGTACCTGTGGTTTTTTGCTGCATCCAGACTTTTTACATTTTTTTGCATATCCGCTGCTGATTATCTATGTTGTGTAATCAGCAGCCAGTACACCAGACCTCTTGTTTTAAATGACACTTCTATGCTTCAATGTGAATCACTTCGACTGTATCAATCGCTTTCTGCATCAGCTCATCAATCTTTTCTGAAAGTTTCTTCTCATCATTATGAATAACATTTAAGCTCGGCTTTGTGACCGGATGTTTTGCAACGAAAATGGTACAGCAGTCCTCAAATGGAAGAATGGATGTCTCATATGCATCGATCTTCTCAGAGATTTCAACGATCTCCTGCTTGTCAAAACCGATAAGCGGACGATAAACCGGCATCGTGCAGACCTCATTTGTAGCTGCAAGCGACTGCATAGTCTGACTTGCCACCTGTCCGATGCTTTCTCCCGTGATCAGCCCTAAACATTTATTTTCTTTGGCAAAATGCTCTGCTAATTTCATCATATAACGGCGCATGATGATTGTTAATTCCTCATGCGGACACTGCTCATAAATATAGAGCTGGATATCCGTAAAATTAACAACATGTAAGTTGATCGGTCCGGAATATTTTGCAACGATCTTTGCAAGATCCACAACTTTTTGTTTTGCACGCTCCGATGTATAAGGCGGTGCATGGAAATAAGTTGCATCGATCGTTACACCACGTTTTGCGATCATATAACCTGCAACCGGACTGTCGATACCACCGGAGAGAAGCAGCATTGCTTTTCCGTTTGTGCCAACCGGCATACCGCCCGGTCCCGGAATGACCGTGGAATAAACGTTGATCTGGTTACGGATCTCCACATTGATCACAACTTCCGGTTTATGCACATCCACGTGAGTCTCCGGGAATGCAGCTAAAATACGTTCTCCAAGCTGTGCATTGATCTCCATGGACTCAAGCGGATAGTTTTTGCGCGCTCTTCTCGCATTTACCTTAAATGTAAAATGCTTATCCGGATAAGCCTCATCAATGTGATGGATGACTTCTTCTGCTAATTTGTCAAATCCCTCATCCTCTAAGATGACAACCGGACAGATTCCAACGATACCGAATACACATTTTAATGCTTCTACTGCCTCATCATAATCATATTCGCCATCCATTTCAATGTAGATTCTTCCCTGCTCCTTGCGGATGCGGAAAGTTCCATCTACTTTTTTTAAGGCATGGTTCATCTGGCTGACTAACGCATCCTCAAACAGATAACGGTTTTTTCCTTTGATAGCGATCTCTGCATATTTTATCAAAAATGCTTTGTACATATTTTTTCCTTTCTATCTTTTTACAATCGTTTCTTAATTACTTTATTAGTTGTATTTCCGCCCTTTCTTTTTGTCTTTTCTGAGCGGTCAGTGTCTAGTAAATTTTCTGCGGAACGGAATGATCTCTTTTAACTGTTCTACTGCGTAATCAATTTCTTCTTCTGTCGTATTGACACAGAAGCTGAAACGGATCGTTCCCTCTAAATCTGCTTTGTTAAGTCCGATTCCCTGCAATGTCTTACTCGGTGCCGGTTTATTTGACGAACAGGCACTTCCCGCGGAGACGTAAATCTCTTTTTCCTCAAGAGAGTGCAGCATAACTTCACTTCTTACTCCCTGGATCGTGACGCTGACGATCTGCGGTGCGGAATCCTCTCCCGTCTTTCCATTGATGGTAACACCTTCAATTTTGGTTACTTCCTCGATAAAATGCTTTTTGAGCGCATACATATGGGCAATTTTTGTATCAAAATCCTCATAGATCTCCATTGCTGCCTCGCCAAGCGCAGCCACTCCCGGAACATTTTCCGTACCGGAACGCATGCCTTTCTGCTGACCGCCGCCGTAAATGATCGGCTTGATCTTTGTCTTGTCTTTGATAAATAAAAATCCGGTTCCCTTTGGAGCATGAATCTTGTGACCGCTGACAGAGAGCAGGTCAATTCCAAGTTTTTTCGGGCAGATACGGTATTTTCCGTATGCCTGGATCGCATCTACATGAATGATCGTATTGGGATTTTTTTCTTTTATAATCTTTGCTGCCTCTGCGATCGGCTCAACGGCACCAATTTCGTTATTGACCATCATCATGGAAACAAGGATCGTATCCTCACAGACCGCATCACGAAGTTCATCCAGTGAAATCTGACCGTTTTCATCTACCGGTAAATAGGTCACACGAAAACCCTGTTCCTCCAGATATGCAAGGGGTGAAAGTACTGACGCATGCTCGATCGATGTCGTGATAATGTGATTTCCCGCACGTTTATTTGCAAGTGCTGTTCCGATCAGAGCCATATTATTTGACTCTGTACCTCCTGATGTAAAAAGGATCTCTTTTTCATCTGCCTTCAGTGTTTTTGCGATCCGTTCTTTTGCCTCTTTAATATAACGTTCTGCAATAACTCCCATCGTATGAAGGGAAGAAGGATTGCCATAATCCTCCATCAAAACTTTTACCATCAGATCTTTCGCACGTTCACTGCAGCGTGTTGTTGCTGAATTATCCAGATATGCCTGCATTTTTGTTACTCCTGTTCCGCACATTTTCATCTGTGTGCACAAAACTTTATATATATTGCATTTTAATCTTCATTTCTGCGCCATCTCATCGCACTGTTTTCATTCTGTGTATGTCCGCGCCCATCAATTTTGAAACAAATTCATCCGCCCGCCAAATCACAGTCCGGCTAATTTGATTTTTCAGTGCACGACGTTTCGATATGATACATCAAAATCGCTAATGTGGCAAATCCTGCCGTCTCAGTGCGTAAAATGCGGCTGCCAAGTGAGATCAGCTTCATCTCATCTTTTACCATCGCGATCTCTTCCGGTGCAAAGCCGCCCTCCGGTCCGATAAAAATACCGATGGACTCTCCCGGTCTGACCGCCTCTACCGCCTCTTTCGTCGCTGCCATACCACGCTCATTTTCATAAGGAACCAGCTTTTGTTCTAGTTTCATTGCATATGCTACTGCTTCTTTATAGCTCATCGGCTCTGTAACTTTTGGGATCAGGCTGCGCTTTGACTGTTTCGCTGCACTTTCTGCAATTCCCTGCCAGCGGACCGTCTTTGCCGCAGCTTTTTTGGCATCCAGTTTTACCACACAATTTTTCATTACAACCGGAATGATCTCATACACACCAAGTTCTACTGCCTTTTGAATGATCAGTTCCATCTTGTCATTTTTCGGCAGTCCCTGAAACAGATAGATCCGGTTCGGCAGCTCTGTCCCCGCCTCATCTTTTTCTAAGATTGCCGCACGTACAAAAGAATCTTCCAGCTCTGTTATTTCACAAAAATAATTTTCCCCTGCCGGTCCACTGATGCGGATTTTTTCTCCCGGTTTCATGCGCAGCACATTTTTGATATGATTGACATCACTGCCCTCGATCATCACGGAATCTTTTCCGATCTGTCCGCTCTCCACAAAAAACTGATACATTTTTTATCATGCCTTTCTGCTTATCTCTTCTGCGCAGTGATATTGACCCATTCACCCTGATGATTGATCTCAACCACTGTAAGACCAGCTTTCTCGATCGCTTCTTTTACCTGTTCTTCCTTAAAATCAATAATACCGGAAGTGATGAAATATCCACCTTTTTTGAGGCGTGCCGGAATGACCGGAGCCATCGGAATGATAACATCTGCAAGGATATTTGCAACCACAATATCATATTCTTCTGTTCCTACTTTTTCCTGCAGTTGTTCATCATCGATCAGGTTACCTACATAAAATGTTCCAAGTCTGCCATCTAAATGATTGACCTCAAAATTCTCATGCGTTGATGTCATACAATCCGGATCAAGGTCCGTTCCAACCACTTCAGATGCACCAAGTTTTAATGCCACGATGGAAAGGATTCCACTTCCGCAGCCAACATCCAGCACTTTCGGTGCTTTATTTTCCGGTGTATACTCTGCATTGCCACGGATGTATTTTAATAGCTGACGGATACAAAGCTGCGTTGTCTCATGCTTTCCGGTTCCAAAGGAAACACCAGGATCGATCTCGATCAAAAATTTGTCTTTATCCTCTTCTTTTAATTCTTCCCAGGTTGGTTTTATTAAAATATCCTCAATATAAAATGAGCTGAAAAACTTTTTCCAGTTATTGATCCAGTCAAGATCCTCTGTCTGGTCGGAAGTAATGACACCACTTCCAACATCCACGGTCTTACGGAGATCTTCGAGTGCGATCTTTACCTGTTTTAATAATTCCGTATAATCGCTTCCATTATCCTCTAAATAAAAGCTGACATGGCTCACGCCATCATCCGGTGGAAGTTCCGGCAGAAAATCGATGAACATATCCGCCTGGTCTTCCTTGGAAAGCGGAATATTGTCTTCAATCTCCACTCCCTCGATCCCTAAATCTGCCAGCATGGCACTCATGTAATCTTCCGCTGCAGTTGTCGTTTCTATTGTATATTTATTCCACTTCATACAAATTCTCCATTTCTGTGCTGCTTCTCCATGGTTCCTATTCAGACACAAGCCTGATATCTGCTGCTGTCAGGCTGTGTGCCATAAAGTATATTTCCGTTTACACATAGCTATTTGGTATGATAACACAAAATCGGGGATTTGGCAAAATAAACGTATTTTTTCTTTTGGGGGTGGGGATACTGTGGGGTGTTAGGAAAAAGAGGAGCAGTAGTTTGTGGCAGTAGCGGTCCGGGGATGGCGGAGCGCTGCATCGAAGTTTACGACAATCCTTTTTGTCAAAACCTACAGTGTCAAAAGGTGCGTCGTAACGTAAGGCGTGGTAAATCGCGCAAAGCTGAGAATGGTTTTTGTGACTTTGGTAGAAAATTAGAAAATCTTAGTATGCCTGTTCACGCACAGTGTTGTGCTGCCACGGACGGCAGCACAAGTCCTAATGTACCCGGATGGCACATTTAGGACGCACACGTCACTCTGAGATAACCTAAATCAGGCATACTTAGTTTTTCTTATTTTCGTACAACGGAAACAAAACCAGAATCAGCTTTGCGCAATTTACCACTCACTACCCCCATACACCTTTTGACTCATAACCCCAAAAAAAGGAGGAAACACGCAATGCACTTCGAAAAAGATGATATCCCACCGGGATTTGGAATGATGTTAGGACAGGATGTAAATGCAATGAAATGTTTTTCCGGTATGACGGACACAGAAAAAGAAGATATAATAAAGCAGGCTCAGGCTGCAAAATCAAATGACGATATCGCTCAGATCATAGAATGCAGACTCCGCTAATACCCTGTAAAAATAAAACAACCGGCTGGAATACCCCAGCCGGTCTATACTACTTACAATACTTTTGATAAAAATTCCCGCAGTCGTGGACTCTTCGGATTTGAGAAGATCTCCTGTGGCGTGTTCTCCTCCTGAATGATGCCATCATTAATGAACATAACGCGGTTTGCAACTTCGCGCGCAAATCCCATCTCATGTGTAACGACTACCATAGTCATTCCATCTGATGCAAGTTCTTTCATAACACTGAGTACCTCACCGACCATTTCCGGATCGAGTGCAGATGTCGGCTCATCAAATAAGATGATATCCGGGTTCATGGCAAGGGAACGCACGATCGCAATACGCTGTTTCTGTCCACCGGAAAGCTGCGTTGGATAGGCATCTGCCTTATCAGCAAGTCCGATACGTGTCAACAGTTCCTCTGCCTTTTTCGCAGCTTCCTCTTTTGACATTTTTCCCAGTTTGACCGGTGCTAACATGATGTTTTCACGGATGGTCATATTCGGGAACAGATTAAACTGTTGAAAAACCATTCCGATTTTTTCACGGACATGATTGATATCCACAGATGCATCTGTCATGTCTGTGCCCTCAAACAGTACGTGTCCGCTGGTTGGAACTTCAAGTAAATTTAAGGAACGAAGGAATGTTGATTTTCCACAGCCAGACGGGCCGATCAATGCCAGTACATCTCCTTTTTTTATAGTTGTAGAGATACCTTTTAATACTTCGTGATCTCCATAGGATTTGTGCAGATCATTTACTTCAAGAATCACTGTATTATCGCTCATTGCTTCTTAACTTCCTTTCTAACAGATTTACCACTTTGCTAAGTCCCATTACCATAATAAGGTAGATCAGGGCAACTGCGATCAGCGGCATAAATGCCTCATAAGTTACACTTCGTATGATATCTCCGCCTTTCGTCAGATCCATAAGTCCGATATAACCACTGATAGATGTCTCTTTTAAGAGACTGATAAACTCATTACACAGTGCCGGAAGTATATTTTTTACCGCCTGCGGCAGAATGATCGACATCATTGTCTGCTTGTAATTAAGTCCAAGGCTTCGTCCTGCTTCAAACTGTCCGATATCTACTGCCATGATTCCGGAACGGACGATCTCAGCAACGTATGCTGCAGAGTTTAAACCGAATGCAATGACTGCCACAACAACTTTTCCGGTATCAATACTCTGGAAAATAACATAATAGATAATCAGTAACTGGATCATTACAGGTGTTCCACGCACAATGGTAAGATAAAGTTTACACAATGCGTTTAAAATTGTCAGTCCACCGTTTCTGTCATGATTGGTACGCACGATCGCGATCAGGAAACCAAATACAACTCCGACCAATAATGCAAGCACCGTGATAAGCAGTGTATTTCCAAGACCTTTTAACAAATACACATAGCGGCTGTCCTTTACGAAGTTATCATAAAATTTCTCACTCAGTCCTGCTTTTTCTGCCGAAACCGTATCATCTTTTACAATGATAACCTGTTTTGATGTCGTATAAGTATCCGTAAAATTAACATTCTTTTTCCGCTCTTCTGTCACGGTAAAGCCGGCAGCTCCGATATCAACTTTGCCTGTTGAGATTGCCGGAATGATCGAATCAAATGCCATATCCTCGATCTTTAATTCCATGCCAAGTTCATCACTGACAGCGCGCATGATATCCATATCGATTCCCACGATCTGTCCTTCTTCATAGCTCTCATATGGCGGAAACTCTGCATTGGTTCCAACTGTCAGTGTTCCATTTTCACGGCTGATATCTTTGACTTCATACGGAAATTTTCCAATCTCGTCCTCTGTGCCAATATAATTTTTCTGAATATCTGCGATCGTACCGTCTGTTTCCAGTTTTTCTAATGCACTGTTGACCTTGTCTAAAAGCTCCGTATTATCCTTTGCAATAACAAATGCATACTCTTCAAGGGTAAATTCTTCATCTAAAATGCGGATTCCTGTATTCTGCTCTACAAATTTCAGTGCAGGCTGTTCATCAATAACAACACAGTCAATCTTCCCCTGTTTTAATGCCTGAATCGCATCTGCCCCCTTATTATAACGTTCCACAACGGTACCTGAGCCATCACTCTCATAGTCACTGACATAAATATCGCCTGTGGTTCCAAGCTGCACACCGATTCTCTTTCCCGACAGATCATCTGCTGAATTTACAGTACCTGATGTGTTTTCCGTACTTTGTGTCTCATCAGCAGCCAGCACTTCGTATCCTGCTGCACCGATCAGTACTGTACAGAATAACAGCAAAGCTGCAATGAAACGTTTCCCTGTTCTCTTCATTGTTTTCTCCTCAATTTTGTGTATAAATATTCATTTTTCCAAATAGGCAGTATAACACATTTTTTTATCAAAAGATAGTACTGCTGTATTTTTACAATATATCTACATATATTCTCTCATCTGCTCCACCAATGATAATATAAATTTCTGTCCGTCAATTCCGACTGCTTCATCAAATTTCTCCGCATTTACAATAGAATTAGACAGGATCCTTACGCCAAGGAAAGGAACTCCATAGGAAAGGCAAAGCTGTGCCGTTGCGGCAGATTCCATATCTTCGACTACTGTATGATATCGCTCTCTTAGAAGTGCGATCCTGTCAATCTGGCTGTTCCATTCATCCCCGGAACCGATCACGCCGCGGCCGGTATGATATTTTGTCTCTACCTGCTCTGCCACCTGAAGCAGCCGTATGTCACACGGATACTCTGTTACCTTTTTGGTTTTCCCTGTTTCCCTGCAAAAGATTTCCACCGGAAGCGGCGAAAAACCTTTTGCATCGATTCCCGCTCCCTCTTTTGAAAATGCATATGCGACTGCTCCCATCGGGATAACTTTTTCTCCAAGCACAATATCCCCTCTGTGGAACTTTTTATCATGACCTCCGCCGATTCCCTGGTTGATCACTGCCCATGGTTTAAAATATGCAAGCGCAAGGCTCGTCGCTGCTGCTGCATTGACAATCCCCTGGAATGTCTTTGAAATGATGACAGCCTCTCTTTTCGTGCCAAGAAATCCCGTATGGAACTTCCAGTTTCCAATCGTTATACACACATGCTCCTCTAAATGTTCTATCAGATATGCCGTTTCTGTATCCATGGCTCCCTGTATCAGAAGTGACGGCTGTTTCGTAAAATCATAATTATCCATCTTATTTATTTCTCCTTTTTCAATCATTTTTCTTGACGAACTGTGATATCTGTTTTATCGTTATACAGTAGATTACACACTCTGCGGGCAAAGCTATTGTTACGAATAATAATACATTGTCCCAAGGTTAAAATGCAATAGCTATGGAGGAATCTTATGGAAAAAATAGCAAGTTTTACGATTGATCATATCAAATTAGAGCCGGGTATCTATGTCTCAAGAAAAGACAACGTAGGTTCTGAAGTTATTACCACATTTGACCTGCGCATGACTTCCCCGAATGATGAGCCTGTCATGAACACTGCAGAAGTACACACGATCGAACATCTCGGTGCTACCTTTTTAAGAAATCATCCTCTTTATAAGGATAAAACGATTTATTTCGGACCAATGGGATGCCGCACCGGATTTTATCTGCTGCTTGCAGGCAATTATACCTCAAGAGATATTGTTGGACTGATCACAGAAATGTTTGAATTTATCCGCGATTTTCATGATGAAGTACCGGGTGCTTCTCCAAAAGACTGCGGTAACTACCTGGATATGAATCTTGGCATGGCAAATTATCTTGCTAACCGTTATTTAGAAAATACACTGTATAACATTGATGATGCACACCTTGTTTATCCGGCTTAAATTATTTGAAAGCCGGCTCTGCTATGCCAGATAATGAAATGTAAAAAAAAAGCAGTAAACTTCTCCATTTTTTATTTTTGAAGAATTTACTGCTATTTTTCTGTCTATAATTTTGTTTTAAAAAATGTTATGATCTCCTGCCAGATTTCTTCCTGAAAGAAACGGATATCCGCATGATCCGCATTCTCAATCTCTAAGAGTGTGACATCACAGCCCTCTTTTTCAAGCTCATCATGTAGTTCCACTCCCTGTGTAAATGGTACCGTCTTATCACATTTTCCATGGATAATAAAAAATGGCGGAGCATCTTTGGTCACAAAGCTGACCGGGCAGCATGCAAGCGCCTCCTTGGGATTGCGCATCACATTTTTTCCCATCAGCAATGACTCTGGGGATGCTGCACACTGTTCCCTGTTTTCGTATAGAAAACCTCTGAAGTCTGTCGGAGGATACCATGGGCACGCTGCCTGCACTTTGCTGGAATAAGAAAGATATTCTCCCACCTCATATGCCGGATCATCGCATAATGCCGCCATACAGGTTAAATATCCCCCCGCTGATTCTCCCATCACACCAATATGTGCTTCGTCGATGTGATACCTTGCAGCGTGCGCACGCAGATAGCGGATCGCCGCTTTTACATCACAGAGCTGTGCCGGAAATTTTGCTTCATTGCTGGTCCGGTACTGTACGGATGCCACTACAAAACCTGCTCTCGCAAGTTTACTCAGATATACCAGATGGGCAGACTTGTCAATGCTCTGCCATGCACCGCCACAGATCCAGACAATACAGGGATAATCGTGCGCCGTATCTTCCGGATAAATCAAATCCATCCGAAGATCCTGCGTGGTATGTCCGAACCACGCATCTGTCTGTGCAAATGTGATGTTTGTGATTACAGAATACTGTGGTGCGACCGGTTCCACATGAATTATTCTTTTCATACTGTTCCTCCATTCCGACGCTTTTTTGATCTCTCCGCTAGTCCGCCATCGCTTTTTTGATCGCGCCAAGCAGTTCCTCATATGTCTCATATGCCGGAATATCCGGATAATCTGCCTTGATCTTGTCGGTGGAGCGGAATAAAAATCCTGCCTTGCTTGCCTGGATCATTCCAAGATCGTTGTAGGAATCCCCACTTGCGATCGTATCAAATCCGATTGACTGCAATGCCTTTACCGTTGTTAATTTTGACTGTTCCACACGCATCTTAAATCCTGTGATCTCGCCGTTTTCTGCAACTTCCAGGGAATTACAGAATAATGTCGGCCAGCCTAATTTTTTCATCAGAGGTGATGCAAACTGTGTAAATGTATCACTAATCAGGATCACCTGTGTAAAAGAACGGAGTTCATCTAAAAACTCCTTTGCACTCGGCAGCGGATCGATCGTTTCGATCACATCCTGAATCTCTTTTAATCCAAGTCCGTGCTCTTTTAAAACACCAAGTCTCCATTTCATCAGTTTATCATAATCCGGCTCATCGCGGGTTGTTTTCTTTAACTCCGGGATACCGCTTGCCTCTGCAAATGCGATCCAGATCTCCGGTACTAATACTCCCTCAACATCCAAACATGTAATATACATAAAACTCCTTTCCTGCGCCCCATTACGCATATCAGGTCTTTGTAAATGCAAATCCTGATTTTTTATTCTTTCGCTCCCGCTTTCGTTTTGTAGCACTTTACCTCGTTATACTATCATACTATTCCGTTTGTTTCAATTCCAGTTTTCATTTTTGACATTCACAACTGCCATATTTTATTATACGATTTTTCAACTGACTCTTTAAACTTACTCTTTCTTCTGCTCATACTGCTTTAACAGTCTGTCATACTCATGATTTATTTCCTGAAGTGTCTCCGTATCCCCGCAGAGATTATCCGGATGATAAATTTTTAACAGTTGTTTATATCTTTTCTTCAGAGCCGTCTTACTTTCCACACCGATAAAAAACAATTCCCCGCGAACCACATTTTCTGTACCCACAGTCAGCATATCACGTGCCTCCTGTTCTCTGACATACTTATAAAAATCGCGCTGTTTCTTCATCTTGATCTTTTCATCCGCAAGCTGTGAAAGTTCCTCCTCTAATATTTTCCACTTTGTTTCAAACAGCTGTTTTTCCCGCTTCATGCTGTCTTTTTCAAGCTGGGCACGTGCAGAAAACTCTTTTTTCTCACGTTCAAACCTGCGTCGTTCTTCTTCTAATTTTCTCTTTTCTTCTAAAAAATCCTGCCTCTGCTGCTCTAATTCAGCAGTCTTTTTATATTTCCACTCCTGATGCAGGGTCTTTGTTCTTTTGATCCTGAAAACTGACCGATCCATTTTCCGCAAAAACCCCCTTTTAGTTACAAATTTTCTCATACCTCTGCTGTCAATATGCTAAAACAGACAGAAACCCCAAACCGGTTCTGTCCGTTTTATTCATGATCGTAATCTACACGAGGTTCACCCGGCAGTCTTATTAAATATTATAATTTCTGTATTCTCTCCATAGCTGCAAGTGTATTCTCATAAGTTCCAAATGCTGTCAGTCTGAAATATCCCTCACCGCTCGGTCCGAATCCGGATCCCGGTGTACCAACCACATTGGCATTTTCAAGCAGATAATCAAAGAAATCCCAGGAAGACATCTGATCCGGCGTCTTTAACCAGATATATGGTGCATTTACACCTCCAAATACGGTGTAACCGGCTTTGGTAAGTCCTTCCTTGATTGCTTTTGCATTCTTCATGTAATAGCCAACCTGTTCTTTTAACTGCGCTTTTCCGGCATCGGAATATACTGCCTCGCCGGCACGCTGTACGATATATGGAGCGCCGTTGAACTTTGTTCCATGGCGTCTTGCCCACATTGCGTTTAAGGAGACATCTCCACATTTTAATTCTTTTGGAACAACCGTAAATCCAAGACGTACTCCGGTAAATCCTGCATTTTTAGAAAAACTGCGAAGCTCGATGGCACAGGTCTTTGCTCCCTCACACTCATAGATGGAATGTGCCACATCATCCTCACTGATATATGCCTCATAAGCTGCATCGTAGATGATCACTGCACCGACTTTGTTTGCATAATCTACCCATTCCTGTAACTGTGATTTCGTGATCGTTGTTCCGGTCGGGTTATTCGGCAGACACAGATAAATAACATCCGGTGTCTCTTTCGGAAGCTCCGGTACAAAATTATTATCACTGGTACAAGGCATATAGATCACATCACTCCACATCTGTGTATCTGCATCATATGTACCGGTTCTTCCAGCCATAACATTAGAATCTACATAAACCGGATATACAGGATCACAGACAGCGATCTTATTATCCTGTGCAAAAATTTCCTGGATATTTCCGGAATCACTCTTTGCTCCGTCAGATACAAAAACTTCGTCAGCAGAGATATCGCATCCTCTTGCTTTGTAATCATTTGCCACAATGGCATTTCTTAAAAAGTCATATCCAAGATCCGGTGCATAACCGTGGAATGTTTCTGCATGTCCCATCTCATCAACTGCTTTGTGCATTGCATCGATAATAGCCGGCGCAATCGGCTGTGTCACATCACCGATACCAAGACGGATGATCTGTTTGTCCGGATTTGCTGCAGAATATGCGCTTACTTTCTTTGCAATGGTAGAAAATAAATAACTTCCCGGAAGTTTCTGATAATTGTCATTAATTTTAAACATGTCATACTCCTCACTTTGCCTTCAAAATACAAGTTAACGTTATCTAACTGTCATACAGTATAGCATTGTGTGATAGGTCGTGCAAGTATTTTTTGTTTACCTGGAATCAAAAATTATCATTCCTTTTATTCGCAATTCATGTTTTTCCGGTACTCACTTGGAGATACACCGCAGGAATTTTTAAAAGTCTTCATAAAATGCTTTTCATTCTCATATCCGACTGCCCTGCTGATATCCACGATCCGCATATCCGTTCCCCCCAACAGGCGTTTTGCCTCTTTCATGCGGATATCTTTCAGATAATTGACAAAATTGCTTCCTGTGTACTGTTTAAATGAATAGGAAAACAACGAATAATTCATGGATAAGTAATTCGATACAACTGCCATATTTAAGTCACTTGCATAATTTTTTGTTATGTACGCAACCGCCTGCTGCATCTTGTGACTGTTCTTGTTTGCATCAAACTGCCCGATAATACTCTCCTGTACTTCACCCAGATAATGCAGCATTTTCTCCTCATATATCCCGATGCAGTCATCTGCAAAGATATTTTCCATCTCCTTCCAGATCTTTTCCCCACTTTCAAGAATGCTGCGGTATATCTTTCTTTCTTCTGTGAAAAAATCCTTCATACATTCCTCATAGGTATCCTCACTGATGCGTCCTTTCTCCACTTCAAAGAAAAACTGTTTCCAGATTTTTTGTGTTTCTTCCTTCCGCTCAGTTCCAAGCACCTGTACACGCTGCATCCGTGCCTCTTCTCCGGTCAGCTTTTTTGCTTCCTCCATCAGTTTTTCCGGGATATGTTCTGTCTCTTCACCAGATCTGACCCATGCAAGATTGCGGCAAAAAGCCTTTTTCCGCATCTGCACAGACTCTAAATATGCAGTCCTAAGTTCCCTGATTCCCTGATGTGGACTGCTTATTCCCACATATCCCTGACTAAATTCATTTCTTAATAATATGTCTGTTTTTCCCTCTTCGATAATAAAAATATCATTGCCTTCGATATCACTCAAAAACGTATACTTCTCTTCCGGAATCATTCTGTCCTCTTTGTGATTCTGGCAGCAGACTACATAATTTTCTCCGCCTAACTCCCATACAAACTGATCTGCATACTGGGATTCTATCATGGCAATTTCTTCTTCTGTTGTTCCAGGAAACAGCATCAGATGTTTGATCTGCTGATAGCCAAATTTCTGTTTTGTCTTTTCCTGTTCCCTTGCACTCTCAATCTCCTCATTTAACTTTTTTAGGATTTCTGTAATTTTATCACGTTCAACCGGTTTTAAAAGATATTCCCGGACACCATTTCGCATCATATCAACTGCATAGGAAAAATCGTCATAACCACTGATCGCCACTGTGAGCGGCACGTGTTCGCAGGTCTGCATTTTCCGGACCAGCTCGATTCCATCCATCTTCGGCATACGGATATCCGTAAACATTACATCGATCTGCTGTTCTTTTATTACCTCAAGTGCTGCTTCTCCATTGTTACATTCAATGATCATCTCCACCGGAACCCCGCTCCGTCTGATCATGGTTTTAATTCCCTGCCGTATTAATTTTTCATCTTCTACAACCAAAACTGTTTTCATCGCCCATTCTCCATTTCCAGTTGTTTTTCTTTCTCCATATGAGTCATCGGTATCCGCACGATCACTTTCGTATAGCATCCGATCTTTGATGCCACCTCAATGCCATACTTTTCCCCAAATGCAATGTGGATACGATCCTGCACATTCTTAAGTCCGATGCCATTTCCGGCGCCTCCGCCCGAATCGATTTTTCCTGCAATCTTTAGTTTGAGGCGCTCCACCTCTTCCTCCGTCATACCCCGTCCGGCATCTGTGATCTCGATCACACAATCGTTTTCTTCCACGATTCCTTTCACATAGATATTGGTATCCTCAGCCATCTGTTCTATCCCATGGCAGATCGCATTTTCCACGATCGGCTGCAGGGACATTTTCGGTATCTCCTGTTTTAATATAATATCAGGAATATTCAAAGAAAGGAATATCTCATAGTCAAACCGCAGATTGATAAGTGCCATATAATTTTTGATGTAATCTAATTCCTGTTCCACTAAGACATTGCCGGATACCCATTTCATACTGTAGCGAAGCAGCTTTCCAAGTGCAGTCACCGCGTCTGAGATCTCGTATTCCTCATCAATTTCCGCCATCATTTTGATGGACTCTAACACATTATAAATAAAATGTGCGTTGATCTGATTCTGCAATGCACGGATCTCTGAATTTTTTGCAAGCATCTCGCGGCTTAAGTTGTCTTCCATCAGCTCTTTGATCCTTGAAAGCATCTTATTGATCTGTGTTCCGAGTTCGCCCATCTCATCATTTCCGCAATCTTCGATCACCACATCAAGATCACCACCCTGCACACGTCTGATCCCCCTTAATATCTCATAGAGTTTCTTTAACATGTGCTTTACGATCGCATTGATAAAGAATGCTAAAACAATAAGGAAAACCACCATGATAAATACAAACATATTTCTCTGATAGTAAACACCATGGACATTTTGCGTAATATCCCTGGCGCAGACTAACATTCCGTCAAGTTCCCTGACATAAAATGAAGAAACCACCAGATTTTTCCCTTTTATTTTTACATAGGAAGTCTGTATGTTATCATCCTTGTCCACAATGTGCATCACATCTTCTAACAGCTCCGGTTTTTCCTGCGTTTCATCTCCAAAATAATAACTGCCATCTGCATCCGCAAAGCAGCTCCATTCATTTTCGATCACTTCGTACAGACTTGGAAACATATTTTCCATCGTCATCGCAGCCTCGATCGTACCAATGGTTTCATAATTTCTGTCATCAATCTGTGTTACAAGTGACACAATCTTTCGATTCTGATCCATCGTATAGGAGCTGAACAGATTATCCGTATAATTAAAATGCCAGCCGGACGGATCATCTGCTTTCGCCCACACCTGTTTTTTCATACGCGAGGAATTATATAAGACCGGCATCACTTCCTGTATATTGTCATTTGTGGCATAAACACGGACACCATATAGCAGCGGGTTATTGTTTACAAGCCGCTCTAAAGATGTAATATCGCCGCTTTTTAACGCGTACCATTCCTCTGCAGAATATTTTTTCCCCTCCTGCGTATTTTTCAAAATATCAAGCAATGCACTGTCACTTAAAAACAACTGCGTTGACATATTAATGGAATCCATCTTGGTGGAAAGTGCATCCTTATTGCGCTCCATGGTATACTGCATATAATTTACATTTTCATCGATCACGTTCTGTTCCATATTATAAAATAATACACTTGCTAAAACACCGATCGGTATTACCATAAACAGGATGATCACCAACGTAAATTTGATATTCAGTTTCAGGCTGCCAAACTGTCTCATCCAATTCATTTAAAAACTCCATTCTGTTTATTCGATTCCTAATTTTTTCTTTGACTCCTGTATATGCGCTGTTTTCTTTTCCATCAGATCAGCAAATCCCATTTCATCGCGCTTTTGTCTAAAAGATTCTAAAATCTTATCAAATTCCTCATCGGAACCCGCAAGCAAAAGTGCCGGGAGTGTCTCACTCCACAATTTTGTAATACGGTCGTCTGTTTCCGCATCTTTTGACCCTGCCGGAAATACCACATCATACTGGCCATTATAAACAATATATTTTTTTGCCCAGTCTAAAAGCTGTGCTGTGGCAGGCGATGGTTCCTGTTCCCACTGAAGCTGCATGACATTATCCTGAAGCATCCAGTAGGCGTCATCTGCTCCATATAATCTGTCATACGTTTCCCGATCCGAATCCAATAGTTGTTTTACATTGTCCTTCAACACCGGTTTCCCATCCTGCATCTCATAAGTCTCCCCTTCCACGCCAAGGAATGTTACCTTCTGACCGTGTTCACTCATAAGATAATCCATAAATGCGATCGCACGCTCCGGGTTTCTGCAGTTTTTCGAGATCAGCGTCACCGTCCACCCATTGACTGTTGTGGTAGGACGCAAAGGATCGTCACCAGCCGCATTTTTCGGTCCCTCTACTGCTATATAAATACTGTCCGGATCATTTTCATATAAAATATTCTGCTGGGAAAGCATGTCCGAGTACTGATACATCATGCAAAAATATCTGCCCTGTGCCAGTTTTTCCTCCATCTGGGTCCGGCTGTCCACAAAAATATCATTTGCAAGATAACCTTCCTCCCCTAACTGCCGAAATACTTTCAGCCATCTGATATATTCCGGATCTGTATATCTGTCATAATACTGCCCGTTTTTCTCCCAGGGAACAGCCAGTGAGTTCATCAGATATTTATCAAAAGAAACATTTCCCTTGTCATCAAATACATGTGCACCGACCGGGATCAACGGTTCCCCATCTATCTCCGGAAACATTTCTGCTGCTTTCTTTACTGCATCATAAAAACCTTCCGGTGTTGTCATATCCGGGGCTCCGATCGCCTCATAGATATCTTTGCGTACAAGAAACTCCTGATTACTGCGGATATTTTCATTTTCCGCAACATCTTTTGGCGTGATCGAAGAATTCGGATACTCATAAATATTCCCATCATCCATGGTAAACCAGTTCACTGCCGTTTCATCTGTCACTTTCCAGAAATACGGATCATATTCATCTGCAAGTTCATTTAATGCATATACCATGTCTTTTGAGATCATCTCCGTAACCTGCGGTTCCCACCAGCCAAGAGTGATCAGATCCGGCAGCGAATCTGCTGCGATCAGAGCATTCAGTTTCTCTGTCTCCGTTCCGATCGGCGTAATAAAATTGATATTCACACCGGTTTCTTTCGTGATCGTTTTGGATACAAGATTTTCCCCCCATGGTGTTGCAAACCATGAAAAATTAATATACCAGTCCAAAGTAACCGGATCTTCTTTTGCATACTGCTGCCATGCCGGCAGCTCCTCAGCTTCCTTTATCTCTGTCGTCTTCCCTATATCTGTTCCGGCTGTCTGCCCTTCCCCTGCGCAGGCACACAGACCGGCAAGCATCCCCAGTACCATACAGGCAGACATTACCCTTTTTTGTTTTCCATGTTTTCTTCCCATACAATAACTTCTCCTGTCAGTTCTACGCTATGGATTTCCGTAACTTTTCTATCCGATACCGCCACGGTTTTTCTTTTAATTTTACCATATTATATGCCTCCGGGCAAATCTCTGTTGATGCCAAAAGAGACCCTTTCCGTTTCCGAAAAGTGCCTCTCTCCTGAGGAAAAGTATGAAAATTCAAATAAGAACTTATTGCCTTTATTCTTTTACACTTCCAGCAGAAATACTGCTGATAATGTATTTTGAGCAGAAGCAGAATACGATCAGGATCGGGATGACTGAGATTGCTACTGCTAAATAAATCGCTCCCTGATTTCTCTGGATATCGGTCGATGCTTTTAAGGTTGCCATCATAACCGGAAGTGTAAACTTCTCATTTTTGTTTAATATGATCATCGGAAGCAGATAGTTATTCCAGTTTCCGATAAATGCCATGATAGACATTGTTGCAATACCCGGAGACATGATCGGAAGTGCGATCCTGTGGAACGAATAAAGTTCGCTTGCCCCGTCGATCCTTGCTGCCTCCACTAAGGATGGAGACATAACAGATAAAATATACTGTCTTAAGAAGAATACGGTTCCCGGCGCCGCTATCGCCGGTATGATCAGCGGGATGTAGGAATTGACCAGTTTTAATTTGGTGCATAAGTTGTAAAAACCGATCAGGCTTAACTGTCCCGGAATCATCATAAATACGAGGATTGCGGTAAAGATCAGTTTATTTCCACGGAACTTGTACATTGCAAGTCCGTATGCTGTCATTGCTGAAAAATATGCTGTCAGAAGTGTTGCCGGTACTGCTACCTTTAAACTGTTCCACATACCTTTAAACAGATTGAAGAAGCTGAATACGGTCTCCCAGTTTTCCTTAATATGTGTACTTGGAATCAGGGTAAAGGAACGTGTGATCTCCACACCATCTCTGGTTGCGTTTACCATCATAAGGAGAAACGGAAACATACACGCTGCTGCAAGCAGAGTCAACAGTATGTATATAATTGTCTTTTTAATCTTATCACCTGTTGTCATGACTAATCCTCCTTATTCACTAATTTAAGCTGTAAAACAGAAACAATAAGTATGATAAGGAATAATGCATATGCGATTGCGGATGCATATCCTGTCTGTGTCGTGCCTGTTGCAAATCCGAATTTATACAAATACATTACAACCGTTTCTACGGAATTGTAAGATGCGGAAGCCTTTTCTGCCATAAGGAACGGCAGGTCAAACATCTGTAAACCTCCGATCAGGGATGTGATTGCCACATATAACAGAATCGGTTTTAACAGTGGTAATGTAATTTTTCCAAAAGTTGTCCATCTTCCGGCGCCGTCAATAGCTGCCGCTTCAAAGTAATCTTTGTTGATTCCCTGTACACCTGCCATCAACATGATGAACGAGTTACCAAACCACATCCATGCACTGATGATTGCAATCGTGTTTCCTGCTGTTGCCGGGGAACCGAGCCAGTCAACCGGTGTCTTATTCACACCGAAAAACTGATAGATCGAATTTAAAATCTGGTTGAATGATCCATAACGCCAGTCTAATAATGTTTTGAATAAGAATGCTACAGAAGTTGCCGCAATTAAGTTCGGCAGATAATAGAGTGCTCGAAATACCGGGAGTCCTTTAAACTTATATTTGATATCACTGAACACGATCGTCAGTAAAAATGCAAGTCCGAGCTGTAATACAATGTTAACGCCCCAGATTCTTACTGTGTTCCAGAGTGCTCTCCAGAAAAATTTGTCTGTAAATACACGGGCATAATTTTCTATACCTGTAAATTTGTAAGGTGTTCCGGCTAATTTACAATTCGTAAAACTTAAAAGTAAGGTCCGAAGTACCGGATAAACACTGAAAATCAAAAATACGATCACAAACGGAGCGACAAAGAAATATCCGGCTCTGTTATATTTTGTGAGATTTGATGTCTTCTTTTTTTGAGTTGTTTTCGCCATATTGTTTTCCCTCTGCCAAGAATCCGGCTGTCCGTCCCTTTTCTGTGTGATCCTGGTGTCTTTCATCCGCCAGAACCACACAGCTTCTAAAGGAACACACAATCCATTTGCTGTTTACCAGTCAATTATTATCTGTTTACTGTAATTTCAGGATAAGTAGACTCAATTGTGTCATAGAACTCATTGATTGCATCCTCTTTTGACATCTGTCCCGTCTTAACGGCAGAGATTGCATTACCCCATGCATCACCGATTGCCTGATCATATCTTGTTACTTTGGAAGTATCAATGTTCTTTGCCTGCTCTAACCAGAACTGATACAGTTTCTCACCACCGTAGATCTGGTTCTCATCATCTTTGTGTTTCTCTAATGCAGATTTTAAGGAAACCGTATCACCCTGTGAATAATCGATCCACCAGTCAGAGGTATCTTCGTTTAAGGTACAGAATTTTACAAATTCCCATGCAGTATCTTTTCTTTCCGACTGGGAAGAAATACCGATATATGTACCGCCGTCAAATCCTGCTGCAGGTCCTGCACATACGCCCCATAATCCGGATGTCTCACCTACGTTATCTCTCATGGTAAGAACACCCCAGGAAGGAAGACCATATGCAAATACAGTTGTTTTCTCCATGCCCTCGGTTGCCTCTGCAAACTCTGTGGCATCCCATACGTTAACGGAATCATCTGCGTAGTTCTGGATATCAGCACTTAAGATCGGAACCTCTCCTGACATAGCCTGATACCATGGAGTTGACCACTGGTTTGCATATGCTGTTAAGTCGTTCTGATATAAGTCTACACAAAGATCCATGTAATCAATTCTTGCCTGATCCACATTCAACGTACCATCTACAACCCATGCAGAGTCTCCGGAGAATACGTTCATCTCGGCATCTGAGGAGAAGATTCTGTATCCTGCATCTTTTAATTTCTCTGCTGTATCAAGAATGGTTGCATAATCTTTAAATAACTTTCCAACCTCGTCCGGATCATCTGTTCCGAATACTTCTTTTGCGATATCTCTTCTGTAATAGATACCTGCCGGTGTGATCTGATAAGAAATTGCTCTCTGGATACCATCGGAATCCTGTCCGACTTTCCATACATAATCAACGATCTGGTCTGCATAATCCTGTGCATTATATGGTGCCTGATTTAAATCTTCGAAGAAACCTGCATCATAGAAATCCTCTAACATCTTTGGCTCACCAACGATGATATCCGGCTCTGTCTCACCACCAAGTAATGCGGTCTGTACTTTTGTCGGGTAGTTTGCAGGTTCGATAACAACGGTATCAACTGCAACGCCTGTCTGCTCTTCAAATCTCTTGCCATAATCGATCAGGTCGTTTGAAAGTGTCCAGACAACTAATTTGTCATCACTGTTTGTGGAAGCAGCTCCACTCTCTGTAGAGGAAGCACTTTCATTGCTTCCGCTGTTTCCATTGGAAGAAGTATTTGCTGCACTGTTTCCGGAGTTACCACATGCCCCCATGGATAATGCCATTGCACTGACCAGCATTACGGATACTAATTTTTTCAGATTCATAAAAAATCCTCCCTTTTTCATCTTGATTATTGTTTTTCCCTTTCAACATGTCTGTTCTCTGTTGATGATTGAATTATAACAGCCACCATTTCTATAAAAAATGCACCTTATTTTAAAAAGGTATCATTTTTTTAGTAGCAGATTGTCTGGATGGAATGAGGTGCAAGTGTTCCCATGCAGCCCTCGCCATTTTCACGCAGGGTGTATTCTGCCGGTGCATCTGTCTTATTCAAAAGCACGATCGCACGGCTTCCATCCGGATTCAAAAATCCTGTTACTTCGATGCGGTCTGTGTAACGTGTCGTTCCAATACGGACTGCACTTTTTTGATATAGCGGCTGAACTGCCCGATATAATAGTAAGTAAGCCGTTTCTCAAAGGTGTCATTTTTCAGTATCCGGTATTTTCTCTGCTTCCATATAAATCTCAACTACTTTACCGGATCTGATATCTTCTGCAATTTTTCCTGCCACATGATCTTTTTCCACATAAATATCGCTTCCATTTGCATAAGTAAACGTCATATTCTTAATCTGATAATTTCCCGGAATGAAATCAGCTTTCTCCGAAAAACAATATGTTACTTTTATATTTCCAAGCAGTGTGGCACTGACTTCCCCATTTTCCCTGATCAGATAAGACGGCACTGCAGGGCATGGTGTAAATGCAAATTCTTCATTTTCCACAGAAAATGGGTGTGAACCGAACATCATTAATTTCCACATGCTGATAAACTCGATCGTAGAACCGCTTAATCTTGCCACAAAACCTTTTCCATGGCAGGATTTGTTCGAATTTTTACTGCTTGCAATAAAGGAAGAATTTTCATAGGTACTTCTTCCATATACCTGTGGGTCTAAAAACGGCACTGCCGCCTTGTGAAAATCTTCGAAAAATTCCTGATACAGCCCGCTTTTCAGCAGTTCTAACAGATATTTATATTCCATATGCAGCCAGATCGACTCATTCTCCAGCCATCCCGGTGTAAACGCACGTGCACGTCCGAGTTCAAAAGACGCCTCCTGCAAAGATGCGTTGACCTTGTACATGGATAACTTTCTGTCGTATAGATCACTCTCTTTGATATTCTGATACAGCTTCTTTTTTTCTTCCCTGCTCTTTTGCAGTTTTAAATATCTCACCGGTCCTTCTAAGAAGTAAGGCACTGTATTTACCTGAAACGCCAGCGGGCGGATTCCGCCGTCTTTTAATTTTTCATATTCTGTCACCTCATAAGTGAAGTAGGTCGGACAGATTCCTCCGGAAAGCCTGCACGCTTTTTTGATGCCAAGGCAGATCGTTCCCCGGAATCCTTCTAACATCTCTGCCAGATTCTCTGTGCGGTACACGATCTTATTTCCTGAGATACCGGAATACGTTTTGTCACGGTAAATTTCTTTTGCATCATTGATCCGGTTCCAGAATGATAATACCTGATCGTCCCGGTACAGGCTGTCCTGCTCAATCCTGTTGATCAGATTGAGTTCATCCATAAAACAAGCGAGTTCTTCGATCACTTCGACCTGTCCCGGATACCGTTTTAGGGCATCGATGATATAGGAAAGCATTCTTGCAAGCTCATAAGTTTCTGCCATTGATGATCCAAACATTCCAGGCATTCCGTTTAAGGCATCATACCAGCCGGGTTTTCCGCCCTCCATCTCGATTCCCATTCCATAGGCATCTAATGCTGCAAATTTTGTTACACATAAAAGCAGCAGCTTTTCCATCAGCGTCACTTTTAACACATCGCCATTGCCATACTTTGTGCGTACCAGTTTCTCTCCGGAATCTTTCCGTCTTGAAGATTCATCCAGGGCATGATACTGACGCAGTCCGTTTTTTGTTTCTTCGTAACGCTTAAACCGACGGTTGATATTGATCTGTGACAAAAAAGTCGTATACACATTTTCATAGAGCATTTCCTGTTCTTTCTCAGGAAATACCTCAAGATAATCAAATATCAGATCCAGATTGTAAGTCCAGTGGTCACACCAGTAACCTTCTCCAAAGTTTCCATTTACCATTCCCTCAGCAAAATCAATGATCTGGATAAACAGTGATTCATCCCAGTTATCTTTTAAAACCTCGTCTAATTTCCGGTAAAGTGCTCCCGGTGTAAATGGTTCTGTCACAAATCCGATCAGCATTTCCCCCTGTTCTTCCGGCAGACGTGAGAGAATTTTTTTCGCTTTTTCCAAAGGAACACGGTAGGTCAGTTTTTCAACATTTAATGGATTGTATCCATCTAACTGGATCAGACTGTAAAATTCATGAATATTTTCCCGTCCCACAAACGGAGCAAAAAAAGTATCACATCTGCGGTTCTGGTTTACATCACGGAAGTTTCCATTTCCCTGTGAGTAAAATTCAGGCAGCATGGAAAAATAATTATAATCACGCTCAAGATCCCCGTGCTTTCTGGAATACACATAAAAAATCTTATTGTTTCCAAGACGCATCGGATAACCTCCACGCAGAACATTATCCATATAGGTATATCGGCAGTACGCATCAAATGTTTTTGAAGCGGTCTTCGTATCAATTCCATTCGTCAGATTCTCTGCCAGTTCTTTTGCTTCTCTACGCTTTGCATAAAAATAGGAATCGTCTTTCTTATCTGCAAAGAAATCAGACAGGATATGCTTATTTTCCACCTGACCGATCACTTCATATAAAGTAAACTCCTCTCCCGGTACAAGGCATTTTACTGTTCCATAAAAACTGCACGGAAACTGATTCTGTGTCATCTGCTCCATCCCATAGAGTTCTTTTAAACTGTGTTCCCTGAATCCGACCGGATTCTGCAAGGAAGCATCATATGAAAAAATAACAGAAGTATCCACGATCGGTGCAAGCAATTCACCATCTTTTAAACATCCCGCAGAAAAATTACCACCTTCAATTTTCTGGACAGATGCCGTGTCTGCCATACTTGCACGCACCCTGAAATAAGGTATACACTCTGCGACATCCTCCACCTGCATCCATGCCTTGGCTGTCTGGCACATATTTTTTGTATTTTCCATGGACACACCATATGGTATCACCGCCGGCATTCCATCTAAAATTTCGATCTTTACAGGTTTCTCACTGATATTTTCCACGGTGACCATACGGATCAGCGCCCCAAGATTTTCCTCCGGCAGTGTATAATAATATACATTGGTTCTAAGACCGCTTTCCTGATTCTTCTCCTCAATTTCCAGACCGTTCATTGCGATCTGCATACTGTGTTCTACCGTCTCATCTGAAAAAGGCTCCCAGACAATCCCGTCTTTTTTGATGAAAGTACGGAATCCTGTTGTCTTTACATTCTGATATGCCTGATGTGCCGGATAAAATTCCATAATGGCATGATCTTTATTATCCACACCAAAACTTACCACGCACTGTCCGCGATTGACATAATAACACCAGATCGGAATACCGCGGATGCCGGCGATCCCAGGCAGAAAACTTGCAAAGGTCGACTTTTTTCCGTAGTTTTCAAGTATAAAATTCTCCTTCTGTCTCATCATAAACAAATCTCCTCTATTTCAGTACAACATACACCTCATGTAACATTTTTCCTGCTTCTTCTAACTTCGTTCTTGGAATGATCGCAGATTTTTCTGCTTCATCTGCTTTCCATTCCTCCTGCTCTAATTTTCTGCCGTCAAACCGTACTTCTTCGATCTGATATCTATCGAATGCTTTTTTTTCTTTATTCTCATAAATAACCTGACAATTTACGCCCGCAAAGAAAAGTGACAGTTTTGCCAGACCATTCTTATCAAACTGCTCCGGCATCAGCTTTGGCATCAGTAAAAGATCACCGCATTTTCCTTTGACCCCGAACATTTCTGTGATCACTGTCAGCATATACCAGCTTGCAGCACCGGTCAGATAATGGTACATGCCTCTTCCGCGCCCGTTAAAATATTCCGGGATTCCAGGATAGATCCTGCTGACCGGGAAATTGACCGACTGACGGTAAAGGGCGGATAGTGCCTTATATCCTTCCGCCGCAAAACCTCTCCGGTACAGTGCATTTGCATACATCACCGCCATGTGGGAAAATACAGCTCCGTTTTCCTTCTCGCCATATGCAAAGCCAAACATCCTGCCAAGATCCATCTTTACCTCATCAAAATCCGTATTCAGGCGGTAACCGCCGACCTCTTCCTTATACAGATAGCGGTCTGCACTCTTTATGATCTCTTTTACCTGTTCTTCTTTTGCAGTTCCTGCCATCACAGCGAACACCTGGCTGGTAAGCATCATACGGATGCCCTGTTCAAATTCACCCTCCACACGCCTGCCGTGATTATCGTAATAGCCGTTAAACCAGCCATTTCCCTCTGAATCTGTCACCCATTCGGTGCTGCGGATATGATCCATCATCCATTCTGCTTTGTCCGACAGGCTTTCGATCAATTCTTTTACCGGTACTTCTGTTTTTTCTCCGCTGACGTTATGTACGCAGCTCTCTGCATAAGATAAAAGCAGCTCTTTCTTCTTTTCGACGGAGTCATATAATTTCCCGTCTCCGCCTAACAGCACGCTGATCTCTTTTGCAAGGAAAACGGTACTTTTTCCTGTTTTTTCCTGATATGTCTTTAAAAGTTCCGCAATATCCTTTAAATTTCCGGCATAGGCATTTGTGAACGCAACGCTCTCCCCGCGTTCCGGTGCCATATCCAGTGCATCATTCCAGTCTGCCCCGCGAAGTAAGATATGTCCATGTTCCCCAACCTCATAAAAAGCGGTCAGATTCTGCAGCAGAAGATGTTCTAATACACTCCCTTTATAGATTTCCTGTGTCTCTGTTTTCTGCCAGCAGCCATATGCTTCGTCCCACGCATCATCCTTTTTGGTTCCTCTTACAACCTGTCTGTCCTTAAAATAGGCAGCCTGTTCATCTAAGATCTCTATGTCCCCGGTCTCATCGATATAAAGTTTTGTCGTAAAAAACGGCCACACACCATGATCCATCCACACGCGTGTAATGTTATTGCGGTCTGCGATAAATTCGCCCTGTCTTTCTCCGATAATTGTTGCATTCGTTCCATCCATACGCACACCGGCAAAATTTGATAAAAGCATTTCCCGGACACCATCCGGATTCATGATCAGAAGTGCCAGACAATCCTGCCAGAGATCTCTCCAGCCCCTTCCGCCTTTTCCGTAATCATGGTGTGGCAGGAAAGAACAGCCGTAGATCCGTCGTAAGATCGGCTGAAAACTTACCCAGTGGATGTATTTGTCAAACACCAGATCTCCTGTATGATAAGAAACATTTACTTTTTCTTCCCAATAGGCTTTCACACGGGCAAATTCGTTTTTTACTTTGTCCGCTGTTTTATATTTTGCGGTAAGCTCTGCGATACCATGTTCTACGTCAGCATTTTTCCAATCTGTCACTGTATCACTGCCTGTATTCTCATAATCTGTCTTTTCTTCTGCAGCTTCCTGCTGCTTTAACGCTCCGATCAGGACTGTGTAGGACACAGTTTCACCTGCCTCTAACACCACCTCTTTAAAATGGAGTCCTCCGACCGCCTCGCATCCTGCAAAGCTGCATCCTGCCTTCACACCTTCAAGATTTTTTACAACTGCCTCCGGTCTCTCGAAATTGCCGCCTTCTCCAATATAATCTTCCACGACCGGATAAAAATCTTTTGGCGGCTCGCCGTTTCCATCAAAACCACAGACAAAGTAGGTCACATCATTTTTACGGTGCCCACGCTCGTCAAATGAAAGTGTCGGTGTCACAAGCACACCGTTTTCCACCGTTTTGATCCGGTGCAGTAAAGATGTCACATGTCGGTGATCCCTGATATTATCTGCACTTCTTCCATATAAAGGGATTGCCGCTGTTGGTGTGAACCGCACCTGCATCTTCCCGATATTTGTGATCTCCACATACATGATCTCTGCGTTCTCATCCACCGGAACGAACGATGTGATTTCTGCAGATAACTGATATTTATCTGAAGTTCTCGTCACGGTATGCCACATCAGTCCTGCTGTCACTTCATTTTTATCTGACAATCCGGTAAACTTCTTCGACTCTTCTTCCGCAGAAATGCCTGTTGCCGACCAGTTACCAGCATTTGCGACATGGCACCAGAAGTTCCTGCTGCTGCGGTTATTATGCAGATTTTCTGCACTGACCGGCTCAAGTATAAAAGTATTCTGATCTATCTTACAGTCACCTGAAAGATTCGGTGTCACTGCACTTTTGATTCCTGCTTCTCCTGCCACAGGGAAATACAGATAACTGTAATTTTCCGCATTTTTTAAGTTAAATATGGCATCCTCTCCGATAAACTGATATGTATCCTGCATACTGACTACTCCTTTTTCCTTTTCATGTTCTGACATCATTGTAAAGAAAAAAAAGGGCACAAAAAAAGATACCTTTTTTCTGTAAGGTATCTTTTTTTTAGGCTGACAGATATCTGTCACTTATTTTGTTTCTTTCTTATATTTTGCAAAAGACAGGATATTACTGCAGATCACAACGATTTCAAGCAGCCCTGCCCAGTTTTTTATACTGATCTGATAAAACAGGGACGTAATACTTGTTGCCATTCCAGCAATCCGCATCTTCTGTGGTTTTAACCACCAGATCGAAAGTAGTGAGATCGATGATGTCAGAAATACCAGTATGGAAGATATACCGGCGTCCATGCCCTTTCCTTCCGTTCCTTGATATTTGCGGCGATCAGGATTGTAAATGAAACAAGCATGCTGTACGCACCGCCCCTCCATTTAACATATCCATTTCTTTTGTTTTCTCATTTGCCGTTTTCATCCGGATATGTACTTCCTCTTTCCAATGATTCTATCTTTCGCCGGTGTACTGCATCACTAATATTGTTTTATTTTGCACAATCCAGTATAATCTGTCTGCATCTGTCATATCCAAGTTGTGAACTATTTAACGCTAACGTATAATTCGCTGCCAGACCCCACTTCTGTTCCGTATAGAAATTATAGTTTGTGCTGCGGCGTTTATCTATATCCATTATCATTTTCTTTGCATCAGCTTCCGTCACATGATATAACCTGCAGATACGCTCCACTTTTTGTGGCATATCCCCATGTATAAAAACATTCAGCACATCATCCCTGTCCTTTAAAATAAAATCGGCGTTCCTTCCAATGATCACACAGTCCTCTTTCTGTGCTATTTCCATGATCACTTTGCTCTGCGTTTCATATACGATATCTTCCACGGATTTTCCCGTGATATCCCTTCCTGTAAATGCATACGCAAACAACCCTTTTTTTGTGGATAATTCTGCTTTTTCCCTGATATATTCCGGTGAAAGTCCTGACTTCTCTGCGATCTGGCTGATAATATCTTTGTCATAATATGCAATTCCAAGCTCTTTTGCCACTTTCTCGCCGATAAAACGTCCTCCGCTTCCAAATTCCCTGCTGATCGTGATAATTCTTTTTGCCATGGTTCATCCCTCCCTAATCTAAACTGTCAACTTTTGTTTTTCTGATTTTCTTTAAAAATACATATCCTACCAGACATGCTATAAACTCTGTGACCGGAAATGCCCACCAGATCAGTGAAACCCCTGCCTGACCATTTCTTACAAACACAGAAAATATTCCTGCTAACGGCAATATGATCACAAGCTGTCTTAAAAGTGAGATCACAAGTGATTCGATTCCACCATCTAGTGCCTGATAAATTCCCTGATATGCCACATTGATCCCTGCAAAAAGAAAGCTGATGGAAATGATCCGCATTGCACCGATAAAATATTCTCTCGACTGTCCGGCATTAAACAAAGTTGCAAATGTTCCAGGGAAAATTTCTGTAATGATAATGCCAAAGATCATCAGTGCAACGGTATATAAAAGGCCATATCTAATTCCATCCTGGATTCTCTTTTTACTGCGCATGCCATATGCAAAAGCTATGATCGGGGTGATCGCATCCCTCAGTCCAAAAGCAAGGAACAATACAAACTGCTGCACTTTGTAAAACAGCCCATATGCAGTCTGCGCTGCCGGAGCAAATTTTAAGATAAGGTTCATTACGTATACCATAACAGACATTAATGCCTGTGCAATGATCGCCGGAAGTCCGATCGCATATATTTCCTTTATAATGCCTGTATCCGGTTTCATATACTTTATTCCGTGGTCAAATTCTTTATTTAATCTGATATGAAAAACAAATAACATTAACGCCGATGCCACCTGTCCGATCACCGTTGCATAGGCAGCACCCTTTACCCCCATTTCCGGGACCGGTCCGATACCATAGATCATGATTGGATCAAGAATGATATTGATCACTGCTCCTGTAACCTGACCGATCGTAGAATAAAGTGAACGTCCTGTTGCCTGTAATAATTTTTCAAACAGTGAAAAGGAAATGATTCCAAAAGAAATCACACAGCAGATTCTCAAATAATCCGTTCCCATGGAAAGAACTTCTGCATCCACTGTCTGCGAAGAAATATATGCTTTTACCCCGAAAATTCCAAATAACAGACATACTGCATAAATGATCACACCTAAAAACAGGCTGTTTCCTGCAACTTTCGCCGCCTTTTTGCTGTTTCCCTGCCCGAGCGTCCTTGCAAGCAGCGCATTCGTTCCTACTCCTGTTCCGATCCCGACTGCGACCATAAGCATCTGCACGGGGAATACCAGCGTAAGTGCATTTAATGCCGCCTCGCTTTCCACCTTCATGTTTCCGACAAAGGCACTGTCCACGATATTATAGACCGCCTGTAATGCCATCGATAAGATCATCGGTATCCCCATCTGAACCATGAGCTTACCTACCGGCATCTCCTTCATTTTGTTACTCTCTGCCATTTTAAATCCTCCTTGTTTTGCATCTTGTTTTCTGCACAAAAAAAGTGTGCACCTATCATATAAGCTGGACTTACGCTGATAAGCTACACACTTTTTTATGGCAATCATTCATAAGATGTAATTTTTTATGAAAAAACGAGCAGCAAAAACTGGATTTACGCAGATTTGCTACTCGTTCTTTTTTGAATTATAATTATTTTATTTTTAAAAGTCAAACGGAAATTTTTGCAGATCAGATATTCTGCTTTACCCATGCTTCAAGTTCTGTCTTTGAACTCTTTGCCTGACCGCCCATAATGGATTTACCTTTTCTGACATCCGCATCCGGGCACAGTGCTTTTATCGTTTCCTCACTTTTGCCCATACCGCTTCCCTCATTCGTGCAAAACGGAAGGATTTTCTTTCCGGAAGTATCAAAGAATTCCAAAAACGTTGCCACTGCCATCGGTATCGTCCCGCAATAATTCGGATATCCGAGAATAATGGTGTCATAATCTCCCATATTTTCCGGATAATTTATGAGTTCCGGTCTGTTATTTTCCGCAAAATCGACTTTTGCCTGTTCAACACACTCCCGGTACTGATCCGAATACGGCTGTTTCATCTCAATTTTAAAAAGATCTGCGTCTAAAAATTCTTTTATGAGTCTAGCACAGATCTCTGTGTTTCCAACCGTTATATTTTTTATGGAACCGCCAAAATAATTTTCTCCCGCTCTTGAAAAATAAGCAATCAATGTACGCATTTTCAGCTTCCTCCTTTACTCAAGAACCATAATACTAAAGTCTGTCATAATGTCAAGGTTATCAGCGAAACATTTCCTTTAATCTTAAAATATTCTTTTCAATCCCTTCTATCACTTCCACAAATACCTTATCATCACATCCTGTCGGATCAGGCAATCCCCAGTTATCATCAAACTCCCTGCCGATATACGGACATCCGACATCACATCCCATGGAAATAGCGATAATGTACACATATAAATGCTACCTTTTTCTTACGCATGAAAACCTCCTTTCAGATGATCCGCAGTCTCTTAGGAACAGACAATGCTTTGAGGATTTTGGCTGTCTCTGTATAGATTTTTTCCAAATCAATCACCTCACATAGAAATATCTCTATGTGTTAGGATAATATACAAATAGAAAAAAGTTAATATGACTATTCATTCACTTTGTCTACAAAACGCATGAAAGCACTTCTTCCTTCTTCCGTGCATTTGTAAACACCGGCATCTTTTAATACTTCCATAAATACCAGACCAATCTCTGTCTGCACGATCTCATGCAGTCTTTCCGGAGTAACTTCGCCCTCTAAACCGGTACCGAATGTAAATCCGTATTTCGGAAGGAACTCTTCTACCCAGTCTGCATGTTTTTCAAGGACTTCATCCTCACGGATAGATGTTCCATCAAACAATGCCTGCTCTAAATCTGCCATCTCTTTTTTCAGACGTGCCGGAAGCACTGCAAGTCCCATAACCTCGATCAGACCGATATTCTCTTTCTTGATATGGTGCAGTTTTGCATGCGGATGGTAAACACCAAGCGGATGTTCTTCTGTTGTGATATTATTACGCAATACCAGATCCAGTTCGTATAAATCGCCGCGTCTTCTTGCGATCGGAGTGATCGTGTTATGTGGCTCTCCGTCTGTCTCGGCAAAAACAAATGCAGCCTCGTCTGTGTAACCTCTCCATGCCAGTAAAATCTTATCTGCCAGCTCGATCAGGCGGTCTTTTTTCTCTGCGCTGATACGGATAACGGACATCGGCCATTTTACGATACCTGCTTTGACATCCTCAAATCCCTTGAATGATATCTCTTTTTCCACCGGAGCTTTTGCCATGGCAAATTCATAATGACCGCCCTGGAAATGATCATGGCTCAAAATAGAGCCGCCAACGATCGGAAGATCTGCATTTGAACCAACAAAATAATGCGGGAACTGCTCTACGAAATCAAGCAGTTTACCAAAAGTAGCACGCTCGATCTTCATCGGTGTATGCTGTCCGTTAAAGATGATACAGTGCTCATTATAATAAACATAAGGAGAATACTGGAAAAACCAGTCACTGCCATTGATCGTTACCGGAATGATCCTGTGGTTCTGTCTTGCCGGATGGTTCACACGGCCTGCATATCCCTCATTTTCCTTGCAGAGTAAACATTTCGGATAACCGCTCTGTTTTGCAAGTTTCGCTGCTGCGATCGCTTTTGGATCTTTTTCCGGTTTGGATAAATTGATCGTGATATCTAATGTACCAAACTCAGTATCTGCAGTCCATTTCAAATCTTTCTTGATACGGTATCTGCGGATATAGTTTGAATCACAGCTTAATTTATAAAAATAATCGGTTGCTGCCTGGGCAGACTGATGATTATAAAGTCCACGGAATTTTGTAATGACTTCGCTTGGTCTTGGCATAAGCATGCTCATGATCTTTGTATCAAACAGATCGCGGTAGGTGATCGTATCTTCCGGCATCAGTCCCTGCTCTGCTGCATAGTCAAGCATCTCTGTAAGAATACCCTCTAATGCTTTCTCTGCAGATTTCTGTGTCATTGGCTCTCTTTTTTCATAAGCTGTAACAATGTTCTCTTCTAACTCATCTAATTTAAAAAGCTCTAACAGACGATTGATGGTAAATCTCTTATCTTCCGGTGCAACCAGTCCTGTCACCAGACCATATTCTGTTAACTCTAAAATCTTTTCCTGTATCATTTTCTTCTTCACCTCTACGCTATTCTACGTATCCGGACTATATTCTGTCGCGCATACACAATTATGCTGTCTATGTCATTTCTGACAATGAAACACTTCTCTTTTTATGCTAATTTCACCGGGCCATCACCGATCTCAACAACATAGAAATCTGCTGCGTATCCGATCTTCTTCTCATAAGCGGCTCCAACTTCTTTGATAAAAGTATCCACAGCTTCATCTTTTACGATACTGACCGTACATCCGCCAAAACCTGCACCAGTCATTCTTGATCCGATCACACCATCGATCTTCCATGCTTCTTCGACCAAAGTATCAAGCTCGATACCGGTTACCTCATAATCATCACGGAGAGAAACATGTGATTCATTCATCAGTTTTCCAAATAAAGCAACATCATTATTTTTCAGCGCCTCTACTGCTTTGATCGTTCTCTGATTCTCATAGACTGCATGTTTTGCACGTCTTACACACACTTCCTCTTTAATGGCATCTTTGTGTTCCTCAAACTGTGCCTCTGTCAGATCTCCGAGTGCATCAATGGAAACCACTTTCTGTAACTCTGCTAATGCCTTCTCACATTCACTGCGGCGCTCATTGTATTTGGAATCGCCAAGTCCACGTTTCTTATTGCTGCAGGAAATCACGATCTTTGCATTTTCCAGTTTGATCGGTGCATACTCATATTTTAAAGTTGCCGTGTCAAGGAAGATTGCGTGTCCTGCTTTGCCCATTGCGATAGCAAACTGATCCATGATACCACAATTTACACCGTTAAATTTATTCTCAGAATACTGTCCGATCAGTGCAAGATCCTGATTTGTCACGTCAAATCCGAACATATCGCGTAAGATAAATCCTGTTAAAACCTCTACAGATGCAGAAGAAGAAAGTCCGGAACCATTCGGGATGTTTCCAAATAATACAAGATCCATACCCTGCTCTACTTTCATGCCTTTTTCTCCGAATGCCCACATTACACCCTTCGGGTAATTTGTCCAGTCAGCTTCTTTCTCCGGTTTTAAATTCTCTACCGATGACTCTAACACGCCAAGCTGCTCAAAGTTCATGGAATAAAAACGCAGCTTCTTATCATTTCTTTTTCTTGCCACACCATAAGTACCGATCGTCAGTGCACAAGGAAATACATGACCGCCATTGTAATCGGTATGCTCTCCGATCATGTTCACACGTCCCGGTGCAAAATAAACACCAATCTCACCTTCATCTCCAAATAACTCTTTAAACTTTGCCAGTACGTTCTCCCAAACCATCTTGAATCCTCCTTTAATTTCTTCTAATACATCATTTGTTCTTATTTTGCCACACATCATCCTGTTCGTTTTTTTATCCTTGGAAAACAGGATGCATTTGTTTTGTTTTCTTTGATAATCCTATTATACTGCATCCAACTCCCTTTGCAATGGCTGAAATGCAAACTGCAACAAAGTGCAGAAAATCCTGCAACATTTTTACATAAATGTTGCAGGATTTTAAAACCTTTTCTTATCATCAATTATTTTATGCTTCAAAATCGCGGATCAGTTTCAATGTTGGCAGCGCATTTCCCTTATAATCAAATAATGCCTGATTTGCCCACTCGTTGCCACATGGTCCCGGATCCTGTATATATTTTAAAGATGCAGGTGTTGCCCAGCCGGAACCCGGAACCGGAATCCATGCCGGCTCCCAGTAGAAAAATCCCTTTCCTTTTCCACCGTCAATATGGCTGATACGTTTTAAGAAATCTTCCATAAAATCGTACTGTCCCTGTATGGTCATCGGATATTCGATTTTCTCGACCAATGCCGGCTTTGTCGCATATCCTTTGCGCTCTTCGTCGGACAGTTTCTCATAATCTTTGTAATCTTCCATTGTATATCCCATGGAAACTTCAGCTACGATCAGATCTTTGCCATAACGCTTTGCGATATCATTCATGTTGTCATTTAACATCTGAAGAGATCCATGCCAGAATGGATAATAGGACAATCCGATCAGTTCAAAATCCTCACCGCGTTTTGTAAAATTATCAAACCATTCACGGTAAAGTGCATTGTTGCCGCCATTGTCAAGATGTATCATAACCGGAATCTTTGACAGTTCCTTCATCTGCGGGCATACACCTTTGATAGAGCCTGCGAGACGCTCTTCATCTGCTTTGCGGACAGCACGGATACCGGCATTGACAAATGTTGCGATGTTATCATAGTTCGGCACCTTGCCTTCCGGCCAGAGCAGACCATTTGAAAGTTCATTTCCGACCTGTACCATCGTGATATTGACACCGTTTTCCAAATAAAGATGCATCATCTCTAACGTGAAATCATAAACTGCCTGCTCTAACTCTTTGACACCATAACTTTCCCATGCCTTCGGTTTAAACTGTTTTCCCGGATCTGCCCAGAAATCACTGTAATGCAGATTTAAAAGTACACCAAAACCTGCTTTTGTCACCTTTTTGGCGATCTCAAGAGATGTCTTTGGATCATTTTCTCCTGCACCGTAAGATTCTCCTGTTTCTGACCACGGATCATTCCAGACACGGATACGGATCGTATCCACATCATAAGATTTCATGATCTCCAAAATATCCTTTTCTTCTCCGTTGTCATAATATTTCGCACCACACTTCTCCAACTCTGCAAGTGTAGACAAATCCATTCCTTTTACAAATTTCATAAAATTATTCCTTTCTTTTTTACACTATATTCCTCTGAACCGGAATGTAAATTCCAATGGTTTTGTCGCATCAATATGGTATTCCGGATGCACCCATGAGCCCCAGCTATCATCGCCGCCGACTCCCATCTGTGCCATTGCCACACGGACGATCGTATGATGTACCTGTGGCAGTTCATAAACATGTGCTGCATTTTCAAGTTCATGCGGTGTATATGGGAGTGCAGAAAAACTTAATTCATCTCCCTCAAACAGAATACCTCTGCCTTTTGCATCCACAAGACGCGCATAGCGCACACCGACTTTGTTGCCGCATTCCTGCGGAACTAAGTATTTTGCCATATTGTCAGCTACTTTATTACTGTAGATTCCAAGTTTCGCACCATGTCTCCGGTCTGCATACGTCTCATCCGGTCCCATACCATACCAGGTAAGATTGTCATAATCTGCATCAAACTGAAACATCATACCAAACTCCGGCATATCAGGAAGTCCCTCCACCGGATCATACATCAGTTTTGTCTCGATCGTTCCATCACCAAAAACAGTATAGGACACCTCACATTTACTTGATGGTGTTGTCGGCATAAAATAAGTATAGGTGATCTTTACGGTATTATCTTTTTCTTCCACTTTCGTTGGAACATTGTCAAACATTCCTCCATTTCTGTGGCTGATATACATGCTGGCGATCTTCCACTGCGCATAGCGCGCCGGTGCCATACTTCCGTTATCATTGTCAACCGGTGCCCTCCAGAAATTCGGCATCGGGATCTTTTCGATCATCTCTTTTCCCGCATAACGGTAAGAAACAAGTCCACCATTCAACATGGAGAACAGACAGTCAAAATCTTCGCCCTTCACACCGATATTTACCTTTCCGTGAACCACACGGATTGGTTTTTGGGATGAATGGAAAACGGTACTCTTTTTATAAATCTTCTGTCCAAATGCAACTTCATGACCTGCATCTGCCCAGCTTCTGTCCTCTTTTAAAAGGAATGAAACCGTAAGTGCATATTCCACGTCCGGTTCTTCTTTTTTCTGATCCTGACCATCTGCCCGCAAAACTGCAAACGGTATCTCATAATCGGAAGAACTAAGCGGTGGTACTGCTGTTTTGATCTCCTGTTTTTTTATCACAACTCCATTTTTCTGTAAAACTGCCACACAGCGGAACTGGTCTGTACCCGCAAACAGATTCTTATTCACTACCGTGAATTTTCCATCCTTTTCAAACAGGACACTGATATTCTGATAATTGAATTTTACTTCCTGCATTTTCGGGGATGGATCTCTGTCACCGCCATAACAGATTCCATTTCCACTGAAATTATAATCCGTCGGCCGCTCTAAGAAATCACCACCATATGCCTGAAACTCTTTTCCATAGCGGTCTTTTTTCAAAATGGACTGGTCAATGTAATCCCAGATAAAACCGCCCTGATATCTCGGTTCCGTATCGGTCAGATCCGTGTATTTGTGCATGGCACCACAGGAATTTCCCATCGCATGTGTATATTCACACATAATAAACGGTTTTTCCTTATGCTCGGCGAGGAATTTTTTCACATTTTCCACGCTCGTATACATCTGGCTTTCCATATCGCTGGTCGCCTCATATCTGCGGTCATTGAAAATTCCCTCATAATGAACCAGACGGTATGGATCTAAAACACGGAATTTTTCGGACATGTCAAAAATTACTTTTCCGCCGTAAGATTCATTTCCGACTGACCAGATCAGAACTGCCGGATGGTTTTTATCTCTCTGGTAACAGGAATTGACGCGGTCAAGCATCATCGGTTCCCAGTCCATGTTGTCCCCCGGAACGATCGTATCTTTCGGCACAGAACCATGCATCGCAGCATCCCACGAACCGTGTGATTCGAGATTATTTTCTGCAATCATATAAAGTCCGTATTCATCACAGAGATCATATATAATGGATGCATCCGGATAATGGCAGGTACGGATCGCATTGATATTGTTCTGTTTCATTGTTACAATATCTTTTAAAACTTCCTCTTTTGTGACCGCACGTCCTGATATGGAACTGAATTCGTGACGGTTGACACCCTTAAATACGATACGTTTTCCATTTAATGTCATAATACCGTCTTTCATTTCAAAACGGCGGAATCCAATTCTTTGGCTGACAAGCTCGCTTCTCTCCCCGTTTTGATCAAAACATTCGATCGTAAGCGTGTATAAATTCGGGATCTCCGCACTCCACAGATCCGGTTTTTTAACCTCTTTTTCAAAATGAACTTCCCCCTCAGAGACTGGCAGCTCCTCAGAGAAAATAATCTGTTCTTCTTTTTCTTCCAAAACGGAATAATTTCTGCTGCCGGTCAGGGTCAGTCTTGCTTTTCCCTCGCCGCGCATCTGCATTGTGACAAGAAGATCTGCATTTAAAACCGCCTCATCGACAACCGGCTGCACTTTTAAATCATACACATGCACCTTTGGCATGGTATACAGATAAACCGAGCGGAAAATACCGGAAAACCGGTAAAAATCCTGATCCTCACACCAGCTTGATGATGTCCACTTAAACACCTGTACTGCCAGCTTGTTTTCACCTTCTTTTACATACGGAGTCAGGTCAAATTCGGACGGTGTAAAACTGTCTTCGCTGTAACCGACATACTGACCGTTTAACCACAGTGCAAAACCACTCTCAACGCCCTGAAAGGAAATATAAAGACCATTTTTCATAAACCCTTCCGGCAGTGTAAAATATTTTACATAACTTGCTACCGGGTTAAATTCACTCGGCACCGTATCGCGCCATACATCTTCCCTGCCGTCCCACGGGTACTGGATGTTCACATACTGTGGAATATCATAACCTTCCATCTGGATATGCGCCGGCACGCGGATATCATCCCAGCATTTGCAGTCAAAATCCTCTGCCTCAAATCCGGTAACAGCCTGTGCATAATTTTTTGCATAATGAAATTTCCAGATTCCATCTAACGGTAACCGGAAGCTGCTTTTTTTCTCCTCTGCCTCTTTCTCATCTGCATATGAAATATGATCAGAGTGCGCTGACATACAGTTTTCCTTAAAAAACTTCGGATCATGGATCTTTTTTATTTCGAATGACATGTAATGTTCTCCTTTTATCTTTTTCTTATCTCCATTTTAACGAAAAAATGCGCATTTTACATCTGTATTTCAACACAAAACACGCATTTTCAATCATAAGTTTTACCAGCCTTTCAAAGCGGAAATATTATAATTTAACAGTTTTCTCTCATAATTTTCCGGACTGATCTTCCACTGATACGGAGATGTATTCAGATATTTTTTGAAGTTCCGGTTAAATGTAGATGTCGTGGTAAATCCCACTTTCTGTGCGACCACATCCATCGGATCATTTGTCTTTTTCATGATATCACATGCTTTTTGCACACGCATCAGATTGATATAATCCATAGGTGACATATTCATATAAGATTCAAACACTCTTCTGAAATGCGTCTCACTCATATGACTTGCCTTTGCAAGTTCTTCCACACGAATATTATTCGCATACTCTAATCTGACATAATCAAGTGCTGCCGTAATCTGGGAAACACCTGTCTTTTTCTTTACTTCATCCTCCGATACATCACTTTCACACATACGGAGCAATTCTGTAAAAAATGCGATCAAAAGACCTCTGACACAATCATTAAAATGGCTTTTTTTCTGTCTCATCTCATCCATGAGCATCTTCACAAGAACGGAAATCCCGCGATTTTCCCATTCATGGAAAAACAAAGCCTTTCGATTGACCATCTGTAATACTTTTTTTTGCATGACAGCATTATCCGGATACAATTCCTGGATCATGACCATCGGATCAAAAAATAGATATTCCCAATAGCTTGGTCCCTCCGCTATATCACTGATCGTCACATGCGGGTAATTCTGCGGAATAATACTGACCATTGCCGGTTCGTAGCTTTTTGTCTGTTCATTTAAGATCAGCCTGCCGGTACCGTTTTTACAATATCCGATTTCCATGAGATTGTGAAAATGAAGATTGCTTTCATCATGTCCGTAATCACGAATCCAGCTGTCTCCTAAAAGTGCCAGAACATATTCACCCTGCGGAACTTCATAAAATCTTAGTTCCATCGTGTCTTTTTTCTTTTTCCCCATGGTTATTACCTCTTTTTAAAACTGCCGTACATTATTTCAGTACGGCAGCCATTTTGTTTCTGATATCAGAATTTAATCAAAATCAAATTTTGTAATTCTATCATGCATTGCTTTATAACGGAAACGGATCATTTCGTTTTTCTCTAATACATCCTCTTCCGTTCCACGGTACTGACAGCGGATACAGCTATAAATACCAGTTTCTTTATTGTAGAACATATCGATGTCAAGATCTCTTAAAAAACAGGATGGGCATCTATAATTTAATTTGCCTTTGCCAAGTTGAGCCATGTTGCAAATACCTCCTTATCTGAGATTGTTTTTCTATATCCCAATGTGAACATTGGTGAGAATGCATATCCTTCTTTTACATATCCTTCTGCCTTTGCATCGGATGCTGTCATGGATACTCTTGTCTCGATTTCAGGAACGACTGCAGAAACCTCTGTAGCTCCTACGACGCCCTCTTCACGGCATTTGTATTCATAGTTGATCGTCTTCTCTTCCGGTCCGTCGATCTTTAATGTGATATGACTCATATCTTCGGAATATTCAGTTGTACCATAGCATGCAACCATGTATTCATTTAATGTTACTTCTGCAGTCGGATCACTCATCTCTAAGATGTGACGCTCGATCCTGATGTTGGAAGATCCTTCCTCAAAGTATTCTTTTGTCTGAAGTTTTACAGTCAGATCCTTAAACTCGATCGTAACAGGGTCTAATGTAAGGATTCTTGTCTTGCCTTCCTGGGAGAAGTGTGCATGTGTCGGGCAGAGGCAGAGATCAACTTCCTCTCCTTTGTAAGAAAGTTTTGCACTTCTTACAGTTCCCTCTCCTGCGTAATGTGTAAAGTAACCTGCACGGTATTTCTCCTGGATTAAGAATGGGTAGGATGCATCCTGAACATGTTTTGTTCCAATGCCGACCGGCCACTCTAATTTTGCTGCATAAGGACGAAGATCAACGATCGCACCTCCCTGATCCATATTAACACATGCTCTCATGTACGGATCGCAATACCAGAATAACTGTTTGTCTGAACCATATAAGATATCTCTCCAGAGAGCACATTCCGGTTCATTGTAATTGTTCTGGTTGACACCTTTTTTCTCACGATAATAATCAGCAAACTCTGACATAGTCATGTCAATTAACTGACCTTCTTTTTTCAGCTTTCCATAGTAAGCACATCCATCACTGTAGGATTTGTAAAGAAGTTCATATGGCTGCTCCCAGCGTCCCATCTTGTTCATCCAGCCCGGTCCAACGAACATCATGTTGTATGCATATCCGTTGTTATATTTCTCTAAGGAACGGTACTGGTCGATTAAGTTATAAAGATATGGATATTCCCATGTCTTTGTATCATAAATCATACCACGGAGTACATTCTGCGGATGTGTTCCGAAGTTCGAACCATTTCCATCGTAACATGCGATCAGGTCACGGGAAAGATGAGGGATTGCTACGATACCACTGTCTTCCTCTTTATTTGCAGCCGGTGCATGTGTGTTCTGTTTCGATGGAATCCATGGTGCCCATGGGCCGCCATCAAATAATGTATACCAGGAGTTGTTGCAGGTGTGATATGCCTTCGGGCCTTCCTCCCAGCAGGTAGCAACTGCACATTTTACAGTCGGATAAGTTGCTTTGATATAGTTTGTCAGATCAGCATCCATATAATAAGATCCTGTTGACTCCGGATAAAAACCGAATCTGTCATGGAATTTCTCGAATACATCATTTACGATGGCTTTCTTATCTTCCATGGAGAACATCCAGATACAGAAGTCTTTTGTCTTATATTTTTCGCGGAACTCCTCACAAGGAAGTCCTAATAAAGATAATGCGATCTCATCACCATATACTTCATGGTCATGTTTTGCGATCTCTACTGCTTCATCATTGAAGAGTGAAGCATATGTCATCTGAATGGTTACTTTTAATCCATTCTCGTGAGCTAATCTCTGCTGTGTCTTAAAGATATCCAAAGACTCTGTTAAAAGTGCTTTATCTCCGATATCCTCTTCTTTTCCCTGTCCTGTCACTGTCGCAGAATACTCTGGAACCAGCTCCGGACGATGAATAAGATTCAGTACAAATTTATCCATTTTTTTCTTTCTCCTCTAAAATTTTATCTAAAAGAGTTAATACTCTTCTCAAAACTACACTTTCTCAGAAGAACGCTGCTCCTGCGTTCTTCCAACGCGGGTTAGTAACACTTAGGCATTGCAGCCTCTGCTGCAATGTCTACTTAGTGTTACTTCCCGCAATTTAGCCTTTAACAGCTCCGCCGGTAACACCCTCAACATAGAATTTCTGCATTACTACGAAGAGAATTGAAATCGGGATTGCGATCATTACACCGCCGGCACAGAAGATTGCGAAGTAATCTCCGATCAGAGTCTTCTGTAACAGGTTATAAAGACCGATCGCAACTGTCCAGTCTGCCGAATCTTTCGACTTGATCATGATCCGTGCCAGAACAAAATCCATCCATGGATTCAGGAAAGAGTTGATAATCGTATATACTATCATCGGTTTTGACAGCGGAATAATGATTTTTCCAAAAATTGTTGCCTCGGAAGCACCCTCTAAGCGGGCAGCCTCTCTCAGTGAAACCGGGATGGTATCAAAGAAACCTTTCAATACTAAAAACCCAAGTCCCGAACCTGCAGAATATACGATAACCAGACCTGCAAGTGAATCGGTAAGTCCGATCATTTTTAAAACAAAATAAACAGCGATCATGGAAAGTACACCTGGGAACATTCCAAGAATGATAGAAAAACTCATCAGAGATTTTCTCGCCTTGAATCTCATACAACTGAATGCATAAGAGACCATCAGTACAAAAGCGGATGAAACGATACAGGTAAAAAATGCTACGATAAAAGTATTTTTAAACCATGCAGGGAAGTTTGCTGCTGTATCTGTCTTGAAGAACAGTTGATGATAGTTTGCCAGTGTCCAGTGTTCCGGGAAAAAGTGCTGATAACTTACACCCTTTGTAGTGGAAAGGGATGTTACAACCAGCCATACAATCGGAATCAGCCAGATGATTGCCAAAAGAGCAAGTACTAAATGTCTTACAATGATTTTCCATGTTTTCTTTTTCATTATTGGTACACCTCCTCTTTATCGCCACTGATCATTCTTGTATAGCTAAGCAATGTAAGAAGCGCACAGATAGCAAATGAAATAATACCAATTACCGATGCCATCTTATAGTTTGAGTTATCGTTGGTCAATGTAAACAGCCATGTAATGAGAAGGTCTGTCTCTTTTGCATTAGAGTTTGCAAATGCCATGTTTGCTGTTGCATTGGAACTTGTCAGCAGATAAATAACGTTAAAGTTATTGATGTTTGCAATGATGCTCTGAATCAGGGATGGTCCACAGATAAATAATACATACGGCATTGTGATCTTCCAGAAGATCTGCCATTTATTTGCACCATCGATACGTGCGCTCTCCAACTGATCTGTCGGAATATTCATCAGAATACCGGTAGCGGAAAGCATCTGATATGGAACACCGACCCAGATATTAATAAGAATGATCATTGCATGAGACCAGCCCGGTTTAGAGAGAAATGGAATATAGTTTCCTGAAACAAGTCCGATGCTTTGTAACCAGCCTGTCAGACCGATGTTGGAACATAATGTATTTACAATACCGTGGTCGCTGAACATTTTGCTTACAAGAAGCAATGTTACGAACTGTGGAATCGCAATTGTCACAACAAAAAGTGATCTCCACATTTTTTTAAAATGTGTATCTTCATGGTTGATCAACTTTGCCAAAAGAATACCACCGATGAAAGTTGTAAATGTTGCCGATACTGCCCAGATCATTGTCCATGCAAGAATTCTTACGAATGCATAGGAGAATGTGATCGTGGTGCCGCCTGTAAACATATTCTTAAAGTTTCTAAGTCCAACCCATGTAAACAGGTAGTTTGGCGGCATATGATCCATATCATAATTGGTAAATGCCACACAGGACATAAAAATGATCGGTATAATGTTCATCATAATAACACCGATACTCGGCAGGGTAAGTAATGTGATATAAAACTTACCATTGAAAAGAGATTTTATATCTTCTGCAAATGTATTGACATGTTCTCCCTCTTCTTTCATAAGCTGAAGCCGGTAAACAGCTTTCATATTGCTTATATATAAAAATATGAATGCTACGATTACGAGAACACCAATAATACCATATAGCAGGATCAGCAATGAGTTATCGTAATCATTAACAGTATTTTTCAAGGTCAGCGGATCAAATACGGACTCATACTGAACGGTACCAAGTGTATTTAAATCCTTAATATAATTGATAGAGAACATTCCTGTAAACAGGATCACTACCACTTCAAGGGCTGTTATTAAGACACCTTTGACGATCTGTTTCCGTCCCCAGTATCCGGCACCCATAACAAGCAGTGAAAGCTTGCACCAGATATCTCCCTTTGCCACTGCTGTTCCGAAATCGACAAAGTATTTTTTGATTGCGTTTAAAAATGTTTTCATAGATTCACTCCCTATGCGCGTGAATGAGAATTTTTGTTTCGGTAACAAAAACTTTTCTCTTTTTAAAAATCCCCACATGACCTGTCTGTCAGGTCATGTGGAAATATGAGTTTTACAGATATTTTGATTATTCAGCTACCGGCTGTGTAATACCAGCTACTGCATCATCAAGTACAGCCTGAAGATCTGTTGCACCGTCAACCAGATTCTGTCCAAGTGCCTTTGCCGGATCCCAGTAATTATTGCCTACAACCTGCTGATCTGCAAACTCTGACTGCGCTGCAAGTGCTGCAAGTGCCGGGGAATCAATCTGAGCTGCTGCTACTGTGTTAGCCGGTCCCTCTGATGTAGCGTTACCAATTGCTAACTGACTCTCCTCATTTGTAAGATACTCAGCAAGGAGCATTGACCAGCCAACATTTTTAGCATGGGAGTTCACACCTACAAATTTGTATCCTGCATAAGATCCCATCTGTGTAGCTGTTCCATTTACATCGAAAGTAGGTAATTTACATGCTGCATATCCATCACCGTATTTCGCTTCAAAAGATCCGGTGTTCCATGTACCGGAAACATATGCGCCAAGTGTACCGTCATTTAACATGGTAATTGCATCCTGATCTTGTACGCTTACAAACGCCGGAGAAGAAGTGATATTTTCAATGCTCTGTGCTACTGCAAGACCTGTCTCAGAGTTCCAGTCACAATTATTTGAGTTATCTTCATTCATGGAAAGTTCACAGCCTGCACCAGAGAAGAATCCATACAGATACCATCCATCTGCTACATTCATGCCAACTTTTGTTCCTGCTTCTTCCGCTTTTGCTGTAAGATTTTCCCAGGAAGCCACATCCTCTTCAGAGAAGATGTTTGAATCATAGTATAAGAAATAACCGTTTGATGCTGTTAACGGATAAGCGTAAAGTTTTCCGTCTTTGGTAGCTGCTGCTACAGTTGCCTCTGAGTTTGTTTCTTTCGGATCATATGTATATGTAGCTGCCACTTCCTGAAGCGCACCTGCATTTACAAGATCATTTACCTGATCATCTGCAAATACAAATACATCTGCTGCCGCATCAATATCCTCAAGAATCTTATCTTTGGCATCTGCCTCAGATACAGCACCGATTGTGATGTTGAAATCTACATCTGAGTACTGCTCTTTAAATTTGTCTGTCAGCTCTTTCATAACGTTCTGATAAGCTTCAAGTTCTGAGCACCATAACTGGATATCTACGGTTCCATCTGTAGATGCGATCAGATTTGCGATTGCATCATCGGAAGCTGATGCTGCCTCTGTCTCTGCAGCTGCATCGCCTGCTTCTGTTGTTGCAGCTGCATCACTGCTCTCTGCTGCGCTGTTGTCAGCTGTGCTGTTGTTTGCGGCTTTGTTTCCACATCCTGCGAACATGGAAGCTACCATTGCTGCACATAATACTGTGCTGATGACTTTTTTCTTCATTTGAAAATCCTCCCTTTTCCTTGATAGAAAAAAATGTTCTTTTAGAACGCTTTTTCGTGTTGCGCTATGCGCAATCGGTTGTTCTATGGTTAGAGTATATCTCTGTTACATACTTGTGTCAATGTCCACTATTTATAATAAATCCGACCATTTTTTAGCAATTTTGCACAATATTATTTTCTTCTCTTTCTTTTATTTTTTTCATATTCGACTTTTGCGCAACCGTTAACCATCGATTTTTCGTGCATTTTCAATTATGTAACATGCTTTTTATGGATGTTTTAGCTCTTTTTTTGCAATTTTTGAACCAGTGATTTTGGGGGCAGATTTGGTAACGTTTTCAAAAGATATAAACTGGGTATATCTGCCCAGCAAAACAGTTTTCTGTAAAAAAAAAGCGAAACACATTCATTTTCCTGTGCTTCGCCCATTTCAAATTCATAACTTCAATCTATCCATAGATTTTCCTGTCTGTATTTACTTTGTCGATTCTTTGAGTACCACTTCATATGGAAGTAATGTGCGTTCTTTTACTTCAAGTCCCTCCGTCAGATCAAGCAGTGTTCTGCATGCTACCATTCCAAGTTCTTTCGCATCAAATGACAGCGATGTGATCGACGGTACGTTATTTTCAAGTACCATGCTGTTATAAAATGATGCCACCCGGACATCTTCCGGTACTTTGACATGCTGCTGGCGGAGTGTTTTTAAAACACGGCTGCAGACAGCATCATCCATACATAGAATACAGTCTGCCTGCCGGTTCAACGCTTCCTTGACTGCTTTTTCCACCAAAACCTGATTATCCTGGCTTAAAAACATCAGGTCCTCATCTAACTCTTTTCCCATCTTTGCATATGCTTCGCGAAATCCCCGCAGACGGCTCTGTGTGACCACATGTTCCTCATTGCCGCCGATCAGCGCAATTTTTTCCATCTGTTTCATCAATATGATCGATGTAAGTTCTTTGCATGCGCTCTTGTGATTGTGGTCTACCTGGATCACACCTTTATAATTGGTACTGGTACTTCCGATCGTGACAAACGGTACATTTTTTGTCTGTAAAAACTCGATCTGCTCATCTTCCACAAAAGTCCGCATCAAAATCACACCATCCACTTTATGGTTAGCAATGATACGCTCTAAAGAAGATATATCATTTGTCATACAGATAGAAAGCAGGATGTCGTATTCCATGCTTCCAGCGATCTCCTGTATGCCAAACAGACATTCCTGAAAGAATGTAAGATCCACCACATCATACTCTCCCGGCATGACAACACAGATATTATAAGTCTTAGACTGTGCAAGCCCTTTCGCAATCACATTTGGCTTATAGTCATGCTCCTCTATATATGCTAAAACACGTTCTCTCGTTTCCTTACCGATCCGTCCTTTGCCGGAGATTGCACGCGATACGGTTGTCTTTGATACCCCAAGTGCCTCTGCCACATCCGCAATCGTAATATTTTTTTCTGACCCCTTATCCATAAACTCTTATCCCTCGCTTTTTTGCGCTTAGTTGCGCAACTAAGTTTATTATTGTACAACCAGGGGCAAAAATCAATCCTATTTTTTTCCTATTTTTATTCCAGTATCAGACTTTTTACCGTTTTTCCGGCAAGCCTCTCGCTGCGCATATCCGGCTGCATACCTCCGACAAATATCCGGAAGTTTCCAGACGGCAGGATCTTCTTTCCTTTCTCATCATACAGCATAAACGCCTCCGGTTCTAAGCGGATGTGAATTTCTTTTTCTTCTCCTGCGTGAAGTGGAAGTTTTACGATCTTTTTCAATTGTCCATATGGCATATCAGAATGTTCTGCCTTCACGTAAACCTGTACCGTCTCGATACCATCCATTTTTCCGGTATTTTTTACGGACACACCGATTGTTACCCCATCAGAGGTCTTTGGTCTCTGCTCTAAAAACCTGATATTCTGATACGTATACTCCGTATAGGAAAGTCCATAGCCAAACGGATATAATGCCTCCTGTTTCATATAACGGTAAGTTCTTCCCTTCATGGAATAGTTTTCAAACTCCGGCAGTTCTTCCGTGGTACGGTAAAATGTGACCGGCAGTTTTCCTTCCGGATTTGCTTCTCCAAACAAAATATCTGCAATCGCCGCTCCGCCTCTTGCGCCCGGATACCATCCCTGTATGATCGCATCCACATGTTCATCCGCCCAGCTTACCGCAAGCGCACTTCCTGATAACAGGACTAAAACAACAGGTTTGCCACAGGATACTGCTGCTTCTAAAATTTCCTCCTGTAGTCCCGGAAGATTCAGATCCGGTTTGTCACCACTGCCATACTCATTGCCTGCATCTCCTTCTTCTCCCTCAATACCTGCATCGAGCCCAAGTACTGCAATAACCACATCACTCTCTTTACATACACCAAGCACTTCCGACATGCGGTCATTCTCCTGTGCCAGATTGCTGGTACGATCCTTATAAAGATGACATCCCTCTGAATAGAGCACCCTCACATCATCGCCGACATAATCTTCAATTCCCTCTAACACAGTAATGTAACGTGACGCAGTTCCCTCATAATTGCCAACTAACGCACGTCTGCTGTCTGCATTCGGTCCGATCACACCGATCGTTTTTATTTTATTTTTATCAAGCGGTAATATATGCTCCTTATTTTTTAACAGGACAATCGTGCGTTTTGCTACTGCTTCATTGAAAGTTCTCATTTCTTTGCTGTCTGCGGCAAGATAAGGAATTTTATCATATGGGTTTTCTTCTTTTTTATCGAACACACCCAGTTTCATTCTTGCCGTAAAAAGATTTGTGACAGCCTCATCTAAACGTTCTTCTTTGACCAGTCCCTGTCTTACCGCCTGAACCAGAAAGCCAAACAATGTACCGCAGTTTAAGTCACAGCCATTATTCATTGCCATCGCAACCGATTCGATTGCGGTGCTTGTAACATGATGTCCTTCATGAAAATCCCTGATTGCCCAGCAGTCAGATGTCACATGTCCCAAAAATCCCCATTCTTTTCGCAGAATATCGTTCAGCAGACGTTTGTTTCCACAGCATGGAACTCCATTTGTCCGGTTATACGCCCCCATTACTGCTTCTACTTTTCCTTCTTTTACACATGCTTCAAATGCCGGCAGATATGTTTCCCTTAAATCCTGTTCCGTCACCTTGGCATCAAATTCATGACGCACCACCTCCGGTCCGCTGTGAACTGCAAAATGTTTCGCACATGCAGCCGCTTTTAAATAATTTTCATCATGTCCCTGCAAGCCTTCAATATACCGTACTCCAAGACGGCTGGTCAGATACGGATCTTCCCCGAAAGTCTCATGTCCCCTGCCCCATCTTGGATCGCGGAAAATATTGACATTCGGCGCCCAGAAAGTCAGACCTTTATAAATATCTGTATCTTTTCCTTCCTGCTGCATATTAAATTTGGCTCTTGCCTCCGTTGACACCGCATCCCCGACCTGTTCTAACAGATCTTCGTCAAAAGTTGCAGCCAGACCGATCGCCTGCGGAAATACTGTTGCTGTGCCGGCTCTTGCCACACCATGCAGTGCCTCGTTCCACCAGTTATATGCCTTTATATTTAACCGTTCCACCGCCGGTGCCTGATACAGGGTCTGTGCCACTTTTTCTTCCAGTGTCATTTTACCGACCAATTCTGCCGCACGTTTTCTATAATTGTCAAGTTTTTCTTTATTATGATTCAGTTCCATATGTCCATCCTCCATACTTATACCGGTTTTAATGTCAGGCTTTATTCTCTGGCAGCCTGCAAAAAACATTGCTTATTCATTTATGTTAATGAATAAGAGTATAACTGTCTACACTATATTTTACAGTATTTTTCCCGACAAATCATAGATATTTTTTCAAAAGAAAAACTGCGGCATTTTTCATACCGCAGTCTCTTTGACTTATTTTTTGATCTTGATTTTTATGGTTGCTTTCTTACCACTTCCATCGGTTGCTTTTGCCGTGATCGTAACTGTTTTTCCAATTCCGGCTTTCTTTGCCGTCACAACACCTTTGCTGTTTACTGTCGCATATTTGTTGTTTGAAGAAGTCCATTCAATCTTTGAATTGGCTTTCTTTCCATTTGTTTTTACTCTTGCATACACAGTTATCTTCTTACCGGCTTTCACTGTTTTAGCTTTTGCCTGTAATGTGATCTTTGTAACTGTATGTTTCATGATCCTGATCTTGGCTTTGGCACGAACACCGCTTCCATCCGCTGCTTTTGCCGTGATCGTAACTGTTTTTCCTGCTCCGGCTTTCTTTGCTGTCACAACACCTTTGCTGTTTACCGTCGCATATTTCGTATTCGAAGATGACCATACAACTTTTTTATTTGTCGCTTTCTTCGGACCAATGGTTGCCTTCAGGGTCAGTTTTTTGCCAACTGCCAGAGAATACTGTCCCGGTGTGATCGTAATTTTCTGTACTTTCACGTTTTTCTTTGTATTATCTGGTTTCTCTGTATCCGCCGGTTTCTTTATATTGTCCGGTTTTTCTGTATCACCTGGCTTTTCTGTATCTGCCGGTTTTTCTGTATCACCTGGCTTTTCTGTATCCGCTGGTTTTTCTGTATCCGCTGTTTTTTCTTTCAGATTACCGACTGCTGCAGCTAATCTTTCTGTAACCGCATCAATCTCATCCTGCGTTGCCTTTTCGTTTGCTGCCACCTCTTTTGCTGCTGCAAGTGCCTCAGCAAAAACTTTATAGCTTTCTTCTGTATAGTCTGATGCATTTATTTTTTCAGCTTTGGCAATCTGCGCATTTAATGCTGTCTTATCAACCGAAACGACGACCGGTGCCTTATCTTTTACTGTCTTCCAGATGCACATATTTGCTTCCTCCCTGTGCACCTGAAGTTTCCTCCGTGACCGTTCCGGTTGTGTCCCATCCGGTCAGTCCATCCTCAAAATCAAAATTTGCATTTTCCATACCGGAAACTGTTTCTGCCGACACCTTCACCGGTTCCGGCAATCCGGCAAGCAGTGAAACTGCCATCATACCGGCAAGCAGTCCACTTATAAACCTTCGTTTCATCCTCTTTCTCCCTTCTCCTTTTTACGCAAATATATTTATTCATAAATATCTTCCGTTTGCGCAACCGCTTATTCAATTATAAATATTTCATATTTTATTTACAATTAACACATTTCAACAATATTTTTATCGCCTTTTTATTCATTTATTACAATATTTTTTGTTTTTATTTTGGTATTTTTTACTAATTTTTATCGTTTATTTTTAGTATTTTTCACGTTTCATCATCTTCCTTTTTGCGATCAAACTACATTGTTGCGCAGTTTTTTTTATATTTTTTTGAATAAATATGCTTTTATTTTTCTATTTTTCCGCTTTATATACTTTTTTTCATGCATTTACAGTCATCTGCGATTTTTTATCTGTTGCATTACAGCATTATGGTTTACACACAAATTTCTGAATGATATACTATATTTGCGCAAGCGGTTGCTTTATGTATAACACTTACAGATATCATGAAAAGGAAGGGCAATATGAAAACAGAAAAACTTTATTTTGGAGCTGCATATTATTCCGAATATCTTCCATATGACCGGGTAGAAAAAGATATGGAAATGATGGAAAAGGCAGGGATGAATGTCATCCGTATCGCAGAATCGACATGGAGCACTTTAGAGCCAAAAGAAGGGGTGTATGATTTTACACATATTGATAAAATGTTAGATGCTGCTGCACGCCACCATATTTCCGTGATCGTCGGAACACCGACCTATGCCGTACCGACATGGCTGGTAAAAAAATATCCGGATATCCTTGCGATCACACAGAATGGCCGCGAACGATACGGTCACCGTCAGAATATGGATATCACAAACCCTGATTATCTCTCCCACGCCGAACGCGTGATCCGCGTTCTGATGGAGCACGTGAAGGATGTACCACATGTGATCGGCTATCAGCTTGATAATGAAACCAAAAGTTATGGAACTGCCGGTCCCCATGTTCAGGCAATGTTTGTAGATTATTTAAAAGAAAAGTTTCCGGATATCAATGATTTTAATCATGAGTTCGGACTTGATTACTGGAGCAACCGTGTAAATGACTGGGAAGATTTTCCGGATGTCAGAGGTACGATCAACCAGAGTCTTGCCGCAGAATTTTGTAAGTTCCAGCGCTCGCTTGTCACAAAATTTCTGGGCTGGCAGGCTGATATTGTCCGCGAATATAAACGTAATGACCAGTTTATCACCCAGAACTTTGATTTTGCATGGACAACCCATTCCATCGGTTATCAGCCTGAAGTGGATCAGTACGATGCCGCCCGCTGCATGACAGTTGCAGGTGCCGATATTTATCATCCATCCAACGAGGAACTGACCGGTGCTGAGATCACCGTATGCGGAAATATCTCACGCAGCCTGAAAAAAGATAATTATCTGATCTTAGAGACCGAAGCCCAGGGAATGACTCCATGGCTTCCTTATCCGGGACAGCTCCGTCTTCAGGCATACAGTCATATCGCAAATGGATCAAACAGTGTAATGTACTGGCACTGGCATTCAATTCACAATGCAATTGAAAGCTACTGGAAAGGCGTACTCTCCCACGATTTTTCAGAAAATGAAACTTACCGCGAGGCTGTTGTTATCGGAAATGAATGGAAAAAGATCGGTTCTCACTTAAAGAACCTGAAAAAAGAAAATAAGGTCGCTATCATGCTTGACAATGCTTCTCTGACCGGATTCGCACAGTTTCCTCTGGAAAATGCAGGTGTAAACGGCTACAACACTGTAATGCGCTGGTTTGCAGATGCCCTCTACCGCTTAAATATTGAGTATGATATGATTTCATCTAAAGAACGTGATTTTTCCGGTTATGAATGTCTGATCGTACCGGCACTCTACAGCGCACCGGAATCACTGCTCTCTGCACTGGATTCCTATGTAGCAGGCGGCGGACACCTGATCACATCCTTCCGCAGCGGTTTCTCGGATGAATATTTAAAAATTTATCCGGATATGCAGCCACATATGCTGCATAAATGTCTGGGACTTCATTATGACCAGTTTACACATCCGCATCATGTGGACATAGCACCGATTCAGAATAACATCTCTGCGATCGCCAAAGAACACTTTGCAATCTCCGATGACCATTCTGCTTCTGCAAGTGAATGGATGGAGCTTATCACCTGTGATACCGCCATACCGGTATTAAAATACAGCCATCCGGCATACGAACGCTATGCTGCTGCAGCAATAAATCAGTATGGTAATGGTTCGACACTTTATTTTGGAACGATGTTTGATAATCATGAACTGTTAGAATCCGTGCTTTTATCATTCCTGCTTAAAGCCGGTTTTTCGGGTGGAAATCTGTCATCCGATGCACCGCATTATCCACTGATCGTAAAGAAGGGTGTCAACGATTTTGGCAAAGAATTGTGCTACTACCTGAATTACTCAAAAGATCCGGTTTCTGTGGTTCATCACGAAAAAAACGGTGTGGAATTGATTTCTGAAACGGCTATTGCCTGTGGAGATAAGATCAATCTCGACGGATGGGGTGTTGCCGTAGTTGAGATGTAACATTTCTTTTATTGATTTTATCAAAACAGCTGTAACTCCTTTTTGTTTATGGGGGTTACAGCTGTTTTGCCTTACTCTGTTTTTCTCCCATATATCTCAAAATATTCACTTGCCTGCTGCATTGAGATATTAAGTTTATCCTGTAACTTCCTTAAAATATCTTCTTTGGAAAAGTTCATTTCAAGACAGATCTCTATCAGTCCTTTTGCCTCTCCTTTTGCTTCTCCCTCTAAAATAAGATCTTCGATTGCCTTACACATCTCTATCTCCTCCATTTCTTCCGATACCTCGATTGGTGTATTTGTGATTGTCTTTATCACCCTTGCTGCATTCATTTCTATAGTCTTATGGGTATCTTTCCGCAAAAATTCCATCAATTTTTCCTTATCTTTTGAATACTTGATATACCCCATAACTTCCTTTAAACTTGTAGAAAACTTATTTAATTCTTCTTCCGTCAGCTTTGTCGAATCGATCAGATGGATCCGATAGTTTTCCACAAAACTCAGGATTTCCATATCCCTTGTCGCCATCATTTCATGCAATGACAACGGTCCGTCCCATTCCTCCGCTCCAAAATGAATCACAAGGGTAATGATTGGTCTGATATGATCTTCTTTAAAAAATCCGGAGAGATATTCGCCATTACTTTTTCCTGGAAAATCCTTTTTGTTCCGACGGTGATCTGCCGCTATATCCGCCACCTGTCTGCCATATTGCAGTGCATCATAAATAACATTTCTGACCGGCATTGCATAATGCACGTCCGTCTGGTTTTCGATGCCCAAAAGAACGTAAGACGTTTTTCATCCTGTTTGATTACCATAGATTTGAAAACATCACGGTATTTTTGTACGGCATCCATTTTCACACCCACTCTACTGGTATTTTTCTTTCTTACCGATTCATTTTTCACAGAGCTCCATTCTGCTTCCTGCTCTTTTCTTTTTTTCTCTGCTTTGACTTTTTCTGCATTTCCAAACGGCAGTGCTATCTCTGTTGAATCAATTTCCGTCAGTTTTGCAGGATCAATGACCTTTTTCCCATTGTAGATCAGATAATTAAATGCATCTGCAAATACGGTATTTTCCCTCATATACTCTTTTGTTACTATATCCGCTGTTCCCATTCATTTCTCCTTCTTTGTATTGCTTGGGAGAAATCTCCAGGTTCTAAGAATTCTCCCTGCTTAAATGTGTGGATAATAAAAGCATTGAAAATTCTTACAATTTTGATCTGTGGATAGAATGGCATATATGCCTGTATAGATAATTCAGAATGTCATGCTTTGTATGGATTTTAGCATATTGCTTATAATATGTCATTAAAAAGACATTATTTTAATGATATTTGTAAGTATTGTACAAAAAATCTGTATCTAATTTCTCCATATAACCTGAAAAACTCCTGCGCATCACAAACGCAGGAGTTTTCACTGTCTGATTTACAACTTCAGTCCTAATATCTGTTACTTCGTCACAACCATTTTCACTTTTGACCAGCCAGAGTATATCTTTGTTGTCTTTCCGTTCACTTTTACTTTTTTATACGTACGGACACGAACATAATATTTCTTCTTTGCCTTCAGTTTTTTCACGTCTTTTGATACAGCAGTTTTCTTGGAAATATCAACCCTTTTTGTCCTGTTTTTAGAGAATTTACTGTTATCCGAATACTGGATTTCATATCCACTGGTCTGATTGGACTGTTTTTTCCATTTTACCTGAAATCCTTTTGATTTTCGTGTAAGTTTTACGATCTCTGTTTTTGAAGGACAAATATTAAATGTTTTTGTCAGCGTACCAAAATAATTTCCAGACAATGTAACCGTAATTTTTGCCCTTCCGACATTTCTGTTATTACTGTAAGCCACCGTATAATTTGTCGTTCCAATCTGATTTCCCTTACTATCCCACAATACGACAGACGGTTTCTGCTCCTGTCCATTGTAAGTATAAGACTTCTTTGCCAGTGCGATCTGTGCCGGGCGGTAAATCGCAGTCTTCTCCGTTGCACCACAAACACCACAGGTTTTTGTGATACTTCCGTCCTTCTGTGTTGTTGCTTTGACTGTCACCGTTCGAGTAATTGTGTGCCCTTTCGCAGGTATTACTGTCGTTGGAGTAATTACTGTCCCACACACTGAACAATGACTTCCCTCTGTTCTGCCTGCAGTTGTACAGGTTGCTGCAATTGCTGCATCTTTTACCACCTTATGTGCAGTTTTGGCAATTTTTTCTGTATAAATACTTCCACAGGAACAGGTATAGGTTTTTATTCCTTCTTCTTTACATGTAGCCGCTTTCGTCACTTTTGCAGCATACTGATGTGTATGTGTTTTTGTAACAGTCACTTTACAGGACGCAGTCTTTCCACTTCCATCCGCAGCTTTTGCCGTTACGGTTGCACTTCCCACAGAAACAGCTTTTACCGTCCCATTAGATACTGACACGACTCCCGAATTAGAAGATGTCCATGTCACATTTTTATTCGTGGCATTCCCCGGCTGCACAGATGCCGTGAGTGTCGCTGTCTGACCAACTTTTAATGAGAGTGAACTTTGATTTAATGTAATTCCCGTCACATAGGTGACAGGGCGGTTCGTCACACTAAAATCAACATAAACTGCCTTTCCACCTGTTCCATTGGCACTGTACGGTTTCATCCATAGACGATAGTTTCCTGTACCGAGTTTTCCTATATTGTAGCTGTTTCCCGTTACATAGTGGTCAATCAGATCATCCCCGCTCTTTGGATTGTAGCGCAGTGTAAAACCATACGAGGCAGTGTTTGCCGGTGTATTCCATGAAACAGTTACATCCTCATCCGTATAATAAGTTGTTTTAGCATAAATTGACAGACTGCCCGGATCAGGATCATTTACAAGATAAATATATCCGATCAGCCATTCTCCGCTATACCTGTTCTTCAACTTGCTCGATGAGAAATTATGTGCACCACAATAATATGTGATTCCTTCTGCAAGTGAATTTACATAACCTGTAGTCACTTTTCCATATGCACTATTATTAGATTCTGACAATGTCACTGTATCACCATTTACCGCTTCCACATATCCAACATGTCCATATCCTGCACTTGTTCCAAATACTGCGATTGAATTTGCCTTTGGAGTACTGCCGACGGAACGTCCTGCATTTTTTGCGGCATTATACCATTTTGCAGCGTTTCCCGTACATTCATTTAATGCCACGCCTGTCAGCTCATATGCTCTTCCCCACGCATACCATGTACACTGACCATAATACTGATTACTCCACGCAAACGGGTTATTGGTACTATATGCTCCTCCATACCAATTTGGCTCCGAAATACTTTTATAATCCGTTTCCTGTGTTTCTTCTGCCGCTTTGACCGTAATATCAGAAGCTGCCATACTGCTGATGAATACGATCAGTGCCATTAAAATTGTAAAGATCCGTTTTGCTTTTTTCATAGCTGTTTTCCCCCTTGTTTTTATTTTTGATATTTGCTTCCCTTCACACTGTATGTATGAATGGTTTTCTTAATTGTACAGGTAACAATTAGCGAGGATATATTCACTGCTATCCCAAAGATCTTCACCCGCATCCGTTATTTTAATTTTAATAAATCTGGCATTTCCAATATCTACTTTAAAGTGCTTATGTTCCTGTGTTGCTATAATTGTTTCCGATGTGTAAAGCAATATATCATCTGCATAAATCTGCAACAAAGCATCTGTTGGATCTGACCCATGGCAGCAGGCAATATCTCCCTCTATATACTGATACTTTCCATCCAGAAAATATGTTGATTCATGCTCTCCCCAAGAAGTTTCTAAAACTAAAGCATTTGTATAACTTCTTCCCAAATTGTCTTTTACGGTTGTTCTTCGATTCAATTTATATCCATGATACTCCTCCAAATCATACAACGCCTGCTTCGCCACCACATAAATCTGTGCCACCGATTTATTTCCCACACGGTCTACTGCCTGCACCGTATAATATCCATTCTGTGTTACCGTAAATTTGCGGACTTTTGTAATGTTATATGCCTGATTGAACTTTGCACTGGATGCATCACTGATCGCACCTTTGATCCATTTTACGCTCTTGATACCACTAGCATCAGATGCTGACACGGAAATCAGTACTCCACCACTCACAACGGACTGGCTAAGTTTTACAGTCGGTTTTTTCTTATCAATATTTGTTACCGTAATTCTTTTGATCGTTACATTTCCTGCTTTGTCGGTAACTTTTACAGAATAGGTAGCATTTGAAGTTACCTTTTTCTTTTTCGCCTTTGTTATATTCGACGCCTTTTTCCAATAACGCGCATTGCTTTTTGAAATTTTGCCTTTTTTGATCAAAATACTTTTGATCCCGGACTTATCCTTCGCCTGTACCTGAATATATACATTTCCTCTTGTATATCCTGTCTTGTTCAGATACAAAACAACATTCGGCTTTGTCTTATCCTTTTTTGCGGCTGCTACCGTCGTTGAACTTCCCGGTCCGAAAACAACACCAGCTAACAGTATGATTACCAACATTCCTGCGCCAAATCTTTTTAAAATCTGTTTCATAACCAAATCCTCCTTGTTCTGTTCCTTCATTTTGTTACATTTGTACTATATACAGTATAGTACTATTTTTTAGTAGTGTAAATACATTTTATACTAGTTTTTAATATCATTTCTGAATAAAATCCATCAGTCTATATAATATATTGATTAAACATTTCATAAAATAAGGGGATTTATAAGAATGACATTTGGAGAAAATCTGCAATTTTTACTCGAAGAACGCGACATTACCCAAAAAGATTTTGCTTCCATGCTAAACATTGCAAGGACAACATTAAACGGCTACATCAAAAGCAATCATGAACCGGATTTTGAAACTGTAAAAGCTATGGCTGGTGCCCTGCATGTCTCCACAGACTGCCTTTTAGGCTACACTTCTCCAGATACCCCGACGTCTAAAGAATTTATGCTGATAAACAAACTTCGTCAGATGACACCGGAACAACGCAATATCATCTACGATCTTGTCCTCGTCATTGACCGTCGTTCTGGAAAAAATTAACTTTCAGATTTACAAAAAGCTTCTGCGCATCACACGCAGAAGCTTTAATGGTTTTACGATCTCTATAATCTTTTGTGTATCAATATTCATACTCATACTTCCTTTTTCATTATGCCATATCACAACACCTTACTCTGTTTTTCTCCCATATATCTCAAAATATTCACTTGCCTGCTGCATTGAGATATTAAGTTTATCCTGTAACTTCCTTAAAATATCTTCTTTAGAAAAGTTCATTTCAAGACAAATCTCTATCATTCCTTTTGCCTCTCCTTTTTTCTCTCCCTTTTCCTCACTCTCTAAGATCACATCTTCGATCGCCTTACACATCTCTATCTCCTCCATTTCTTCCGATACCTCAATTGGTGTATTTGTGATCATCTTTATCACCCTCGCTGCATTCATTTCTATAGTCTTACGGGTATCTGTCCGCAAAAATTCCAACAGCTTTTCTTTATCTTTTGGATACTTGATATATCCCATAACTTCTTTTAAACTTGTAGAAAACTTATCTAATTCTTCTTCCGTCAACTTTGCCGGATCGATCAGATACAAAGGTGATGACTGGTCTGATATGATTTTCTTAAAAAAAACCGGAGAGATATTTGCCATTACTCTTTCCTGAAAAATCCTTTTTGTTCCTGCGATGATCTGCCGCTATATTTATAAATATTTCCGTACCAGGATTTTCCCAATCGTCTGACTGCCTGCTACAATATCAGAATTTCCTGTTATATCCACGGGATTTCCTTTATAATCAGTAACTTTTCCACCCGCTTCTTCCACAAGCAGCATTCCGGCTGCATAATCCCATGGTTTTAAACTGCGTTCAAAATATGCATCAATCCTTCCGGCTGCCACGTACGCAAGTTCTAATGCCGCAGAGCCAAGTCTTCTGATGTCTGCGCAATCTGTAAATACCTTTTCAAAAACTTTAAAATTTTCTTTTGCAAGTTCACGATGATACGGACTTGTTCCGATAGAAATCAGACACTCCGAAAAATTTCCCCTGCTGCTGACCGATATCGGATTTCCATTTAACCAGGCCCCTTTTTGCCGTTCTGCTACAAAGATTTCATCGGAATACGGATGATATATGATTCCAAATGTAAGTATACCATTTCTCGCAAGTGCCAGTGAGAGTGTACTGTTCCGAAAATCATGGATAAGATTTGTTGTCCCATCCACCGGATCTAAGATCCAGACGTCACCCGAAAAATCTATGTCACTGTTATCCTTCTCTTCTCCCATAAACTGTATATCCGGATACAATTCATAAAGTGCCTGCTTCACCTGTTCCTGCACTTTAAAATCAATCTGTGTCACAAAATCTGCTACACCCTTCACCTTGATATTTGATGACCCCTCACGGTCTGAAAATAATGGTTTTACCTTTTTTACGATCTCTATAACCTTTTGTGTATCAATATTCATGCCCATACTCCCATTTTTCACGATGACAGATCACAACCATCCAGCCCTACTTTGTGTTCTTCCCATATATCTCAAAATATTCACTTGCCTGCTGCATTGAGATATTAAGTTTATCCTGTAACTTTCTTAAAATATCCTCTTTGGAAAAGTTCATTTCAAGACAGATCTCTATCATTCCTTTTGCCTCTCCTTTTTTCTCTCCCTCCATCCTTCCACGAGACTCACTCTCTAAGATCAGATCATCAATTGCCTTACACATCTCTATCTCCTCCATTTCTTCCGATACCTCAATTGGTGTATTTGTGATCATCTTTATCACCCTCGCTGCATTCATTTCTATAGTCTTACGGGTATCTGTCCGCAAAAATTCCAACAGCTTTTCTTTATCTTTTGGATACTTGATATATCCCATAACTTCTTTTAAACTTGTAGAAAACTTATCTAATTCTTCTTCTGTCAGCTTTGCCGGATCGATCAGATGGATGCGATAGTTTTCCACAAAACTCAGGATTTCCATATCCCTTGTCGCCATCATTTCATGCAATGACAACGGTCCGTCCCATTCCTCCGCTCCAAAATGAATCACAAGGGTAATGATTGGTCTGATATGATCTTCTTTAAAAAATCCGGAGAGATATTCGCCATTACTTTTTCCTAAAAAATCCTTTTTGTTCCTGCGGTGTTCTGCCGCTATATCCGCCACCTGTCTGCCGTATTGCAGTGCATCATAAATAGCATTTCTGACCGGCATTGCATAATGCACCTCTGTCTGATTTTCGATGCCCAAAAGAACGTAAGACGTTTTTTCGTCCTGTTTTACTACTGCAGATTTTAAAAGATCGCGATATCTCTGCACGGCATCTGTTTTTATGTCCACTCTACTTGCATTTTTCTTCCTTACTGATCCATTTTTTACAGAACTCCATTCTGTTTTCTGCACTTCCCATTTCTTATCTTCACCGACTTTTTCTTCATTTCCAAACGGCAGTACAATCTCTGTTGAATCAATTTCTATCAGTTTTGCAGGATCAATGACCTTTTTTCCATTGTAGATCAGATAATTAAATGCATCTGCAAATACGGTATTTTCCCTCATATACTCTTTTGTTACTATATCCGCTGTTCCCATTCTTTTCTCCTCCCTGATGTTATTCGGGAGAAGTCTCAGGTTTAAAGAATCCTCCCATACTTTGTGTGGAAGAAATCTCCGGATTTTATGAATTCTCCCTGCTTAAATGTGTGGATAATAAAAGCATTGAAAATTCTTACAATTTTGATCTGTGGATAGAATGGCATATATGCCTGTATAGATAATTCAGAATGTCATGCTTTGTATGGATTTTAGCATATTGCTTATATTATGTCATTAAAAACACCTTATTTTAATTATATTTGTAAGTATTGCACAAAAAAATAGCATATAATTTCTACATGCTATTTTTAATAAAATATTTTATCTGCATAATCAGTAACTATCCGCTTATAACTTTTACAATTTTCTTTTCATTCTGCGCAAAATCTCTTTGTCATCAGCCGATATACGGTAAGATTCTATCATTTTCTGAATTGCCTTATTGTATGTCTCATCATCCAGGTGATTATTAAGCAAAAACGCATGTGTCTCCTTTGGAAATTTTGCATATGCAGTTGCAATGCCCCACGCGACTCCCATTTTCCGGTAATACCCCGGATGATCAAGACTATCCCACACAGACAGCACACGCGCAATATACTCCTCTGTCAGGAAATGATCCATCAGCATGACGGCAACGACACGCTGCGCAAATTCATGATCAGATTTTGCATAAAGCATCAGAAAATCCCATACTTTTTCACGGTATTTCTGTGCAATTTTAAAAGTAGCACAAAAGCAGTCATTGACTGACCAGTCATGTATCTTCGGGATAAACGTCCGTACATACTCCAAAAGCTCATTGATTTCTCCCTTTGCATATCCAATCACGAGCCCCTGCAGCATGATTTCCTCATAAGTATCACAGACAGCATGATCTAAATATCCCCGCCAGTCCTCTTTTGCAATCTTTTTCGCAAGAGTTCGCAGTTTTGGGATACGCACACCTAAAATCCGGTCTGCTCCGGGAATCAGACCGGATGTAAACTTCTGAAATTTTGATTCTGCTTCCGCATCTAACCATGCACGGATTTCTTCATTTGTCATATGTAATTCTCCTATGTTTATCATGAATTACTCAACAAATGCTGGTTTGTGGGTGACATGAGTTTCCTTGTGTAGGGTGGT
>NZ_QSCK01000002.1:0-16809 GCF_003463035.1 Roseburia sp. OF03-24
ACTTATCAGCCTAATGCATTCATCTTTGTAAAGAAATTCGTGAATGCCGTTTTGAACTGTTCCATTAAGAAGCCACCTGGTTCTGTTGTACAAAGAAACAGGATCAGCACTGTAAGACCAAGCAGCACTGCACCAACTTTTACTGCACCACCATACTCTTTCATAAACTCTTCCATTGGAATCTACCTCCTTTTATTTATTTTGCATTTGTTTATCAATACACATTTTAATTATAAAAATTTATTTTTCTATTTCGAGGGAATAAAAGAAAATAATTACATTATTTTTTTCTTTTAGGAAAAGTTATGTAAAGAATTGTTACGCATATATAGAGCCATTCGTAAAAACATTTCAACCAATTGTGAATCTGCCCCCTGCATAATCTGTTCAAACCTTTCTCCCGCAGTCAGTTTTTTTTCTACTCCCTTTAATTCAAAATCATCCGGAAGCAATTCATCCGCTTCTATTTCCATTGCTGCCGCAATACGCAACAATGCCTTTAACCCTATCTCGCACTTCGAACGCTCTAATTTTGAAATATGACTGACGGATAAATTAGCCATTTCAGCTAACTTTGCCATTGAAAGACCTCTCTTCTTTCTTTCCTTGCTAATATTTTTGCTCACATCTCTTAAAACCTGATTCATCACTTCATCTGTAAGTTCCATTTTTATCTCCTGTCTGCAGCGTCCATGAACCCATATTTTAATGCTGCCATATATTTTTCCCATGTTTTCTTTGAAAAAGCGATTTTGTTCAATTTCAAACTGTAACGCCATATAGTTCCACTGAATACCGGCATTTGCTCTGATATATCCTGAATTTCTTTCTCCTGCCACTTTTTATATGGAAATACAACTGCTTCATGCACAGATAAAGGTAAAATATATAAATCCTGATTCAGCTGATTTCCCAAATCCTTCAATGGTCCTTCTTCATACAATAATGTTGCCAACCCAAAATAATTTTTTTCACTTTTTACAAGGTAAATATCCTCTCCCATCTGCAAATACAACTCACTTATTTTATAAAATAAATGCCTTGGCATATTTAAAAGACTCATACGATATAATGCTTCTTCCTTTATATTCCAATATTCCAACATTTCATTTGTGACAGCAGAAACTCTGATCAATTCCGGTTTTTCTTCTAAAATAACCACATAAATTAAATAAACTGACTCCATCTTTCTTCCGGCATATGTTTCTAAGATTTCTATCCCCATCTTTCCAGGAATCAGGACACAATATATCTGTTCTTCAGGTACTTTCGACATCACACATATCAAACGTTCCTGTTCTTTCTTATCAAGTTCTGCGTGCTTTTTATACTCTTCCGTGTATTCTGCCAGCATTTTTTTTAGAATTACTTCGTCAAAAAACCGGCCGCATCGTTCATATACTTCCTGCATATCCATTTCCGGCATTTTCATAATATGTATCAGCCCATCGGATGTATGGATCTTTTCTCCATTTCTTTCCGTTACAAGCAAAGGATACCTTTCGTTTTTTCCATCCAGCATTGGCATATACAAATTTCCTTTTACTTTAATCTGTTGTATAAATTCCTGATAACTCATCTGTTTTGTTTTCATCGTTCTCCTTTACCAGCAATTCTGACAAAACACATGATCACCAATGATTTTTATCTGTTCCTCAGAATTTCTTGCCCTTATTTTTTCCCATTGCTTTACCTCTCCGACACTGCAGTACTTTGGATTGCAATAGTATTTCATACTCCCTATAGGATTTTCTGATGTTCCATAATATGCACCTGCCGCTGCTCTATAACATGAATCAGCCTCTCGCTGTTCCCGTGACATATTTGCATATGCATAAAGATATTTTTCTACCGTATGATATGGAATATAACATGAAAACTGATATGGTGCTGTCAATACTCCCTTTATGTTTCCTGATGCACCTCCTGCTCGATTTAAAATTACATATGCCACTGCTGTTTTTCCGATATCAGACTGATTTCCTGCTTCTGCCCTGATAAACCCTGCCAGATAAATCAGATTTTCATCAACACCTTCCGGTATCACCAGATCTTCTATCGGTACCGCCTCTCCAGCAACAAAATTATCGTTTTCTTTCGGACTTATATATGCTCTATCTTCAAGTAGTTCGTCCAATAGTGTTCGCGCTGCTGCAGAAACCTCTGTTCCATGTTCCTCCTTCCACTTTTCTATGGTTATACAATACACTGTCAATTTCTCAGCATCTTTTTCCTCCTCTTTCCCTTTATCATTTTTGACTTTCTTTTTAACTGCTTCTTTTTCCGTGTAATTAAACTGTTTGAATACTTTTTTTAAAAGTTTTTCCTCCTGACTTGTATCTATAAATAAATAGGCCGGATATCCTTCTGTTTCCATACTTAAAAGTTTTGAATAATTTGGATCTGTTGTAATCTGTGCAAGGTAAACTGCCGCTATATCGTCTGCTTCCGAATATGTTCCGTATGCATAAACAACCTCATTTAATCCGTTTACGCTCAAAAAATAATCCACATCACCAGCAAAATTCTTCTCCATTTCCTGAAGCACATTTTTTATGTATTTAGGATTTTCTCTAACTTCCTGTATAGAATCATAATATCCCTCAAAATATGTTGTAGGGCTTTCTGCTTTCATGTAAATTCCTACAAATACCAGAGCTATCACAGATGCAATCAGAATGATCGGTAACATCATTAATAACAATTTACTGATCAACGTTAGCACCAGTTTCATGATCTTTTCAATTACTTTTGTAACATCATATGTAATCATTTGTTCTATTAATCTGATATGAGCATTCGGATCATTTCTTCCCTGTTCATTTATCAGTTCCCGGATTACATATTCTTTCAATAGTCTTTTTTTTACGCCATCTATATATCCTTCCTTCTTGTCTGCAGCATGTTCCAGCAAATACTCTGCTATAACTGCATTTACATATTCATCCCTATGCTGCTTTTTTTCCCTGATTTTTTCTCTTTCTTCTTTAGAACAGACGGATGGGTCTGAAATCTCTTCCTCACCCACCTCCATTTTTACAATATCTTCTTTTTTCCAAGCACCACGCTTTTTATCTGCTGTTTGTGGCAAATTAATGTTGCAGAATTTTGCCATAATCTCTGCCGTTATTTTTATTTTTTCTTTGTCACCCTGCTCATCTGCCAACAAATTTATTGGCATTTCTATATTCTCCGGCTCATTTTTCTGCTGCCTTTGTTGTAGCACCCCACCCGATAGTCCCTGTTTATGTATAATATTCTGTGCGAATATCATTTTAACAATTTCGTCCTGTTCTTCTTTTCCACCTTCACAATTATTATTCATTTCATCAGGTTTTAGCTGCATTTGCACGAGATGTTTCTCTTCCGGTTTTCTTTCAATATCACTAAAACCTGATTTGACATAATTTTCTGAAGATTTTTTTACCCAGGAATTTCTATCTTTTCGATCATCTTTTATATTTAAATTTACCCAGTCGTATGAAATATTTTTTATTACAGATGACATGATTCCATGATCATTCGCACCATTTATATCCTCCTGTATATCATCTGAATTTTTAAATATCTTTCCCTTTACCAGAATATCTTTTCCTTTATATCGTATTGCACTTATACCGGTTATTTTGAAACCTGATTTCACAACATGTAAACTTTGTTTATCCTTCCTTTGTGCTAATTTCATTCAAATCCCACCATTGCCTGTTTTTTTGCCGCCTTCTCATGCATATTGGTATTGTATATGTCATAAACAGGATTCTGTTTATCCACTACATTATCAAACGGAATGATCACGTTTCCAAACCGGATTAATCCCATTCCAGGTTTTGGATTTGCCGTATATTTTATTTGCGCTTCGCTGATATTTTCCAGTGCTTTTCCTAAAACCGCAGCATCTGGTGCAGCCTGTTTTAATAAAACTGTGTATTCACTGTTAGAAACAAGTGTAGACGTCATTGGATCTTTTAACACCTCAATAACATTCTGTGTAATTCCTGTACATAACCCTCCCAGTTTTCTTACCTGTTTCCATAAAGCGATTAAATAATCTCTGGAAAATGGCTTACCAAGCAGCACATGAAATTCATCTACATATAACCAGGTTGCACGTCCCTTTTTCGCATTTCTTATAATACGCTGCTTAATATTCTCTAACATGATCAGCATTGCCATACCCGAAAGATCTCCGGACAAATCCCTTAAGCCATATACTAAAACACGATTTTCAATATCAATATTTGTCTGATGATTAAAAATGTTTAACGAACCTTCTACAAATATTTCAAGTACCAGCTTTATTTTTCGTGCTTCTGCTTCTTCCTGTTCTTTTAAGACCTCAAGAAAATCTGACATTATCGGCTGCACACGTTTTTCTTTTGGAAGCATCGCAATGCTTTTATACATTTTTCGAACCGAACGGTCGATAATGGATTTATACTCCGGAAGTATTCCTCCATCCATTGCCTGTTCACAAATTCCAAGCATAAAACTGCATTTATCCCGGATTTGCCCATCCGTATCATCTATATCCAGACTTTCAAGATCTACCTCCAGTGGATTTAAATACTTGTCCGTATAAGTTGCAAGATTGATTGCGACTCCACCATATGCCTCCGCAACATCAAAATATTCCAATGTAGGATCAACAAAAATGATATCATCTTCTGTATTCAGGAAAACACTTCCTGCCTCCATTTTAGCCCCGGTAAAACTTTTTCCACCACCCGGCACAGCAAATACAAACCCATTTCCATTCATTAGTTTTTTTCGATTCGCCCAGATAGGTTCTTTTGACACCTGATTAATACCATAATAAAAAGGCTGATCCATCATCTGCATTTCAACAACATTAAATGGAACAAACGCTGCTGCAGAAGAAGTAAACAATGCCCGCATCATATCTACGTATCTTCCTCCGACAGGAAGAACTGTATCCAATGCCTGACGCTGACGCATATAATATGGAATGACTCTCATGGATGCCTTTTCTACTACCTGATTAATGGCAGTAAGCTGCGTCTCCAATTTGTCCTCATTTTCTTCGATCACACCTATGGTCACTCCAACCCAGAACATCTTCTGATCATTGTCCCTAAGTTCATCCAACATATGTTCCAGTTCTTTTTTTTCTCTCCTTACCTTATAAGAAATATCACTGGAAAATGCCCCTCTCCTGTTTCTTTTATCCTGTTGTTTTGCGATCGTATTTTCAACTCCCATAAGCTTATCTTCTAACGTTTTCAATGCAACATCCTGTGGGATAGGTTCATAGTCAACTGAAAATATAGAATGGATCGGTAGTTCTGTTAATTCCTTAAAAAAAGTATCTGATAAGGATGTTGGATAAGATCCAGGATCCAGATATAATATGGAACCAACTTTATCATCCATATAAAAACGATCTATATAACTGTCAAAATCCATAACAGAGCACGCCAGCTCGTCTTTAAATCCATGCCCTTGCAGCAATGCCTCTTCTATCTTATAGTCATACTCTGCTTCTTTCCCCATATGATAAAAACTGTCTAAAACACGAATGCGTTCATTTGCGTCCAATGGAATGATTGTTGATGTCAATGCAGCAAAATTATTGATAAAACTGCTTTCCAGGGAAGATAAATATGCACGTGCAGCTTCATAATCTTTTCTAACCACCGTAATTGTAATAAATTTTTCCTGACAGATTCCCTGTCTGCCCTCAACAATCCGGCTCTCAATAATATCGTTATATGCTTCTCTAAGCCAATCATATTTATCTTCTTTATAACGATATAAAATCCGATCCCTGACTTCCTGCATATTTCTGTTTTCATTAAATACAGTTATTTTTACTGAAACATCAAATGAATTTAATGTCTTGCACCAGTCATAAAAAAAAGCAAGTTGTTCATCATATGTTTTTGTTGTATAATTCACATCTACAAGAAGATAACTCTTTGACCATTTTTCTTCTGTTACCTGAAATATTCCGTTTGGTGCAATTCTTTTTATCTCAATCATATCCTGCGTACATTTTGGTTGTAACACATTTACTTTATCCGGTTCTTTTAATGACATAAAAATTTTACGTTTAGATATGCCTGACTTTTTTACCGGCATTATACTTTTCTTCATACACTTACCCCATCATAAAATAATGCTTTCATTGCCTCAATATCGTAATTTTCCTGTTTTTTCTCTTTCGGAACGATATTTAATAATCTCCGTACCTGTTCTTGTGTTATAAGCATCTGATATCTCTCCTGTTTGTTCCCTGTCATGCCAAACATTGCAAATGTACGTTTTAATTCTGATATATTCTTCTGCTCCGCCAAGGCAAGACACTCCATCTTAATGCCTGATTTGTATGCACCTTTTATAATGTTGAAAAGATTTGTATCTGCCTGTTCTGATTCCATTCTTATAAGAAAATAAACACTGACCCATCGATATTTGCTCAATGATTCATTTTCACTTTCATCTTTCTGCAAAATATCATACAGCTCCGGTTCATTTCTTTTAATCCGCGATGCCATTCCATCAATTCCCATATATTCATTACAGATTTTTTCTTTTATCTGCTGACCAGTTACACCGGAAACAGTTATATACATACTTTGAATCAATGGATTATCCATAAGACCGCTCAGATCTGTCCAGGTAATTTTTCTCTTTATTGTCCTCACTGCCATTACACAATAACGTCCTCGTGTCGTAAATATTTTATTATTGGACAACTTTATTCCATCCATACACGCTGCCTGCTTCCAGCAATCCGTATCCAGTATATAATTTTCAACTTCCGTCTTAATTCCAAGAAAATCACTCAAAAATCTGCCATAATACGCCATTCTGCTATCCGCTGTCATACTTTTTATCTGCAATATATTTTCTATTTCAGAAAATTTTTCTGTTATATCACCTCCACTGGCTGTCTCTTCAAAAATCAACATACCTGCAGGATGAGATTTATGAAATACAAATGCACAGTCTTCCTGTAGAAATTGTATTTCTTCTTTCAGTTTTTCAAGTTTTTTATCATCCAATAGATATGCTCTTGAAAATTTTCCATTTGTTTCTAACGTCCCGCTTTCAGACAAAAATGTCATTCCTGCACTTTTCTTCAGAAAAACAGGTACTCTGTATAACACTTCACTTTTGTTTTTTGCCCTTAAAAAACGGTCTGCCCTTCTTATTCTTTTCTTTTTTACTTTGTTTTTTGTCATACGTTATTTCCTTCTTTTTACCAGACTTTTTCTGATTAGTCTTTTTTATAATTGCTTTTTCGTTTGCAGCACAAAATAATATTACCCTTTTTCTTTTATTGCTCTGCCTGATACGTTCCATTACAGATAACCCATACTGCCTGCCAAGCGCAGGCAGTATGATTGGAATGCAAACCGGGATTGCAATATAAATGTCAATTACAAGCGGCAATTCAAATGCAAAGTACAAAATGCAAATTATACATGTTCCAACTATTAATGCCAGTAACGCTGCAATTGTTTGTTTTGCATTCAGTCCCGCTGCTACAGACTCCTGATATTTTTCTACATCCTGATTCATATTTACCGATAACATCATTTCCTCCAGATTTACTATATTCCCAATGCTTTCTGTGTGACCATCTCTGCTCCCTTAACCATGCCCAACGTTGACATACATACAAAAGAGCTCTCCAGCATCCACGCAAAAACATACATAACACCTGTCTGATTTTGGGTTAATCCCAGACTACCGCTGGATATAACTGCCGCACTTAGTGCTAATGCCATATACATGGTCACAGCATCCATGATCGTACATAATGCATATTTCCAAAAAGATTCTGCTGAATGTCCAAGCATATGATTTCCGGCAATCGTACTGCTTGCTAACGTTCCATATGGTGCTAACATAAGGATTTTAAAAAAACGCTGATATGCCTCTAATAAGATCATTGCGCCACACCCAATCGTTATGAGCAAAAAAATAATCTCGACAATAAGCAAAACTACCAGCATTAATGCCCCTGTTCCACCAGTAATATCGTGATTGAGAGGATCCTTTAAGATCTCATTAACTTCATTAGGAACACTATACTTAAAAGTAAGTCCGTTTCCACGTAATTTCCCAATGATACCTGTTGCTAATCCAAATAATGTCTGAACCAGTGTTAACGCATTTATTACAAAAAACTCTGCAATTGAAAGTTTAATAAACATACGAAGGATATTTTCAATCCTAAAATCCTGTTTAATATCGACGCTGTCAGCACAAAATCCCATTAAAAAGAAAATGGCTACCAAAACACCCCCAATTCCCAGAAAAATGTTATTAACATTTTTCACCAAAGACCATCCGGCGCTATTCCATGCTGCAGGATCCTGCCCTAACATTCCTGCTGCTATACCAACCAGATTATTATAAACAGACAGAATAAATACCAAAAAAGATCTCACACCTTCACTGGCATATTCTATAAACTTATCAATCATGCCATTGTTCACCACCTCATATCATTTTTAAAGTCCCATTAGGGTTAATATTGTTCCGGCAAATACCATAATTGCTCCAGCGGCAATTCCTTTGGCTCCATCATACATTCCATGTGAATCCTGCTGCTGATATGCCTGTGCTGTATCTGCAATTCCCTTGATTAGAATAATCAGTCCGATTCCTGCTACGATTCCCAGAAACAATGTTTTAATTGTCGTTAAAATATTGTCAATCTGCGTAATTCCAGTCCCTGCATTTATTTTTTGATCATTCTGTTTTTCATTGTTCTGAGCTGCCATGATCGCAATGGTATTATTACACAGCATCCAAACATTGATATAAACTCCGGCACCAATCATCTTCATTTTTTCTTTTAAATTTTTGTTTTTCATATTATTTTTCCTCTTTTCTTTTTGTGTTTATAACAACATTTCTGTCATCATTTCAATCGTCTCCATATCCATTTGGGGATCAAAGGTTTCCAATATTGCATTAAGATCCATTCTTTCTCTATCTCCCCGAACCAGCTTCAAAAGAGTTTTAATCTGTGGATTAGAAAAATTCTTTTTCTTTAATGCCGAAAATGCTAATGCCTCTTCCGGGGTTTTGAATTCTCTCACATCAATCTGATTCATCTGTATATATGCCTGTTTTTCGTTTTCTGTCTTAATCTGCTGATCTACAGCTTCTTTCGCTTTATGGATCAGATCCTGATCCAAAACTATTTTTCCAGGAGGCGCTTCCTTTAATTGTTCTACAAGCTGATCCAACTCTTCATAATCCAATCTGAAAATATACTGCTGTGGCTTCTCTGGCAATTCTGTTCCTAAAAGGTCTGCCACCCTCTTCTCATCTTCATAATGTTTCTTCTCCTTCTTTTCAAGAAGTTCCAAATGTGCCAGTTCAGCCTCATTCACAAAACCAATACTGTTTTTCTGCTTATCTGATTTCATTTTTCTCAGCCTCTCAATTCTTGCATCAAACAATTCACCTTTTTGTGCATCGCACATCAGATTCCACAATGGATGTTTTTTCGATTCAATCTTGTTATCTAAAACCGGATCAAAACCACGTATAAATAAAATACATTTATTCCCTTCTATCTTCCTTAACTCGTCCGGGAACATCAGCTCTCTGCCGACCACATCATAATTTCTGGACGAACTTCCCTGTTTCCCAAGCGTTTCTCCATTCGTCCGCTTGTCGATCGTTGCTTTTCCCATCAACTCACTCAGTTCTTTCTGTGTGCCAGGTCCATTTCCACCAAGATAAATCATTGTGTCACAATTTGCCATGATCTTTTCATGCTCTCCATCTTTGTACCGTGTCTTTATCTGACTCAGATCCTGAATAATGATAATTGAACTGATATTACGGCTTCTCATGGTCGATAATAATGACAGAAAATCTTCGGGAAGAGCCACATTATCAAACTCATCCAGCATAAATGTTACATGTACCGGCAACGGTCCTCCATGTATAAAATCAGCTTCATAATATAGTCTCTGAAACATCATTTTGTAGAGAATGCCAACCAGAAAGTTATAGGTTGTATCATTATCCGGAATAACGCAATAGATTGCTGTTTTTCTTGTTCCAATCAAAGGAATATCTATCTCATCATCATCCAGAATAGAAAGAACAGCTTCTGTTTCTACCGGTGCCAATCTGGCATTTGCTGTAATAATAATGGAACGGACAGTATCTGCCGCGCCTCTCATGGATTTGTTATAGTTAAGTATTGCCTTGTGATTCGGACTTTCTTTCTCCAGATCTTTCATAATCAAATCCAGTGTTGAATCAAGCTTTGCGCCCGTCCTTGGATCTTCCCTAACCTCCGCAAATTTTAATAATTCCATTACAGCACGTACATTATGTAATTTTTCAATTTCCGGATTGTGAATCCTGTTAAGGATTTCCTCGATATCATCTTCTCCATTTTCTTTCTTGCATTCCCAAATATTTTTAGGAACTCCCTCAAGCCACACATAATAAAACAATGCCTGTAATAACATGCCCTCAGCTTTTTCCCAAAAAGGATCATTAGAAGTAGAACCCTTCGGGGTTGTATTAGCGATCAGGTTTGTGATTAGTTTTAAAATATCGACTTCATTCTGAATATAACGGAAAGGATTAAAATGTGATGATTTTACCATTTCATCTTCGTTCAGAAGATTTAATACTTTGATATCATAACCGTTACGCTTTAAAAAACCTGAGGTATCCCTGTATAGTTCCCCCTTCGGATCTGTAATAATAAACGAACTGGACATCTGCATTAACTGCGGTTTTACAAAACGATATGTCTTTCCGGAACCGCTTCCACCAATAACCAGAATATTATTGTTAAGATCTGTATGTCTGGTATCTAATGTCATTTGAATATTCTGTGATAACATACGGTTTCTGGTATTTACAATCTGTGCATAACTCATTCCTGCCATTACATTCCCCTCCCTTCTTTCCATCTTCTCCTAAGAACAACGATATTCTTTTCATCATCTGGATCTTTGGACAAATCTGCCAGTCTCTTATTTACTTTTTTTGCATCTGCATATTGTGCTGATCCCATTTCTTTTCCGGGAAGATAATTTTTTCTGCTGGTAATGTACATTAAAACCAGCCATAAATAAACCAGTCCCAGTATCAATATTGTCTTCCATGTATATTGATTAAAATAACCTGCAAACGGATCTGCCAAAACTGTTTTCATATTTTCTTCCCATTCAAATATGGTAATACCCGGCCGCATTCCCCCTGCCAAATAATATCCAGCAATGCTAATTAAGACTGCTCCTAATAAAATCATTGTCATTGAATAAGGTTTTTTCTTCGGTCGCATTATATCCGTCTCTCCTTTCCGGAACGCTGCATCCTGTTTTTGCCCGTTTGTCTTTTGACCGGATCATAGTGTTTTTTATAAAGTTCCTCTCCTTTCATTGAGCCTAAAATATTATTGTCTACATCATATAACTTGTAATCTTTGTCCTTATCAAGTGAAGTCAAAATTGATTTTCCATCATAAGCGTCTCTGATATTTTCTTTCCCAAGCCACAAAAACTTCATATTTTCACCATAAGTTCCCGGTATTCTGGTTTTAACTGCCCTATTGTTTTCTCCCCATATCATCGGAACTGTCTTACGTTCTGCCATGTCCTCTTTTGCATCTTCCATATATGTTTTTCCTATGGTAATGTCAAAACTGTCCGGCTGCTTTTCCAATGACACTGCTTTGTAGCTCTGTTCTTCTGCCACAAAGGATTTTTGACTTATATCTTCGGAATATCCTAGATCTTCTGCTCTGATCTTCTGTGGTCTTTCATTCTCAGATAAATCCTCTACGATGATCTCATCTTCATTTTTTAAATTAGCAGTATACAGACCGTCCGAGTTCTTCTGCTCTAATGGAGGAATAACAGATTCCTTTGGAACCCATACTCCTCCCCATCTGTTTTTATCTGATAAGCCAAGTCCCTTACCCGCAATTTTTATATGGCTTTCTGTTTCATCAATGATCTGGCTCTTTTTATGTTCAGGATCATACACAAACGGTATTTTTACCTGTGTCTCATTTTTCAAGCGTTCTGCCCGATCCCGAAACTGAATTACCTCCGCAAGAGTACCAATCTTTTTTTTATCTCCTCCTGCGGCATGTGCTTTTGGGGCAATGTCTTTTGATGCTTTTACATAATCAATTACCTTTCCCTGATAATCTTCTCCAAACTGTTCTTTCATATCTGCATCAAATACTTTCTCTGGTGTTGCAGCTCCTACATGATCTGTAAACTCCTCCATAGTCTCTGTACGGTTGTTTTCATCATAATCCTGCTCTGACTGTTCTTTCGACATTCCACACCTGACATCCTCTTTTATCTGCTGATTCTTATATTTCGATAATAATTCCTGCAGCATAGATAAATCCTTCTCCGCAACAAGTAATTCCACTGAATTCTTTTTTCCTGATTTCAATGGGTAAAATGCATGATATAAAATTCCATATTTTTTAGCATCCTTTTCAAATTTGCGATAAATTTTCTTATCAACAGTCACCGCGGTCATAGCCTGTCCATTCGATCTTGCCTTTAAATTTTTTATATTTGTTTTTCCACTTATTTTTTTATAGGGAGCATCCATCATTGACCGAATCAAAAATGTCATTAATTGTTTTACAAGCCGGACTGCATCTTTGGATACCTGATATGCAAGTTTAATGCCTTCCACTTCCATATACATAACCTGAACTGCATCTCCACCGCCATTCATCATACATCTGTCACCTCTTCCTGCTTATTCTCCTGTACAGTATCCAATAAGTCCGATATATCTGACTTATCTGTTTCCTCTCTCAATAAGGATTCACATAAATCGTTTAATTCCGTCTCTGGCAAATTCTTTTCCAAAAGCGAAAAAATAAATTCATTTGTCATTCCCCCATTCATGAGACGCCTGATAGAAAGTATCTGGTTTTTGTCATACTTTTTGTTCACCATAATTTCAAAAATTTTCCCTACCTGGTCATCCTTTTCCAGTTTTGAAAATTCTTTTTTCATGTGACGCCTTAACAATATCTGAAAAAAGGAAATGCGTTTCTCTGACTTTTCCTGTTCTTTTTTTAAATCCATTACAAGAATCCTATGGTCTAATATGTCAGAGCCATCTGCCATTTCACTTCCGGTCACGCTGTCCGGATGTTCCTCTTCTTCACTTCCGGTCACACTGCCCGGATGTTCCTCTTCCTCACTTCCGGTCACACTGTCCGGATGTTCCTCTTCTTCACTTCCGGTCACACTGTCCGGATGTTGTTTTAATCCTGTATTTTTTTCATATAACTGCAATGCTTCCGTAACAGCATTTACTACCGTTTTTTCTATGCTAGTCATAATTTTTGTTCTTTCACTTCCGGTCATGTTGTCCAGATGTTGTCTTTCTTCACTTCCAGTCATGCTGTCCGGATGTTGTTTTTCTTCACTTCCGGTCATGTTGTCCGGATGTTGTCTTTTCACAACTTCATGTTTTTTGCAATACTCCCTGCGCCGCTGGCACATTTCAAAAACCGTATCTGATATTTCAAAGATATGTTTTACCTCATCAAATGGAATATCTGACTGATATGCTTCTGTAATCTCATTCACATACATTGTTCCAGCCATCCGGCTCAATGCTTCCACTGAGAGTTCCATCCATTCAAGCGGGGCAGCATAACATAATAGTCTTCCAACGGAAGCTACTGCCTGAGGCTCCTGAAATCTTGGTGTGATCAAATATTCCCATACTTCTTTTCTGATCCCACCAAGATTTAAAATAAGATTCAGTAATATTTCCTGTGCCTCTGATGTCTTCGTCGGTTCCCCGGTTTCAGCATCATATGCCTGTTCCACCGATTTTTTTCCTTCATCTCTATATTCCGGACTGTTCAACTCGTCCAGTTGTAAAATATGTGTATTTCTCATTTCATACATACTTTTAACGATCCCTCTTTCTTCCTTTTATACTTTCTGACACTGCTTCAACTCCATGCTCATTCATACGATTCAGCATTTCATCATCTGCCGGTGTATACTCTTCCATAACCCTCTGGTAATCTTCTTTTAGTTCTCTCATAGCTTCCAGCTGCTTTCTCTTTTCACATAACCTGGCTTTCATCTCCTTTTCATAAACCGTTTCATTTTCTAAATAATTTCTAAGTTCTTCTTTTGTATGTGAAAAATGATCTGCCATATCTTTTAATTTCTGATACTCTATGGCTTCTGTTTCAAATACCTCATTTCCTTCCTTAAATAATAGAAAACCACCTTCTAATTTTTCCAGCTGTTCATACACTGACCACTCTTTTTGATAAGTCTGGCTTTCCAGCTTATGTTCTTTTTTTTCATCTTTCAGCCCCTTCAATTCATCCATGCCTTCATTGATAGCATCATCCAACTGTTCCAAAGTAAAACAACTGTTCTTCGTAATCAGATCTATCTGATATTCTATCTTGCGCAGCTGCTCTATTCTTTTTTTGGTTTCTCTGTAAGAAGGTCTTTTTTCATAATTCGAAATAATTCCAAGACGGTATAATCTGGCATATTGTCTTCTCAAATATGGATTTTTAATATCATACGAAAATGAACAGTAATATATTTTTTTTGAAATCAATATCCAGCTTTCTGTTGATGTTTTCTCCCTGTTCTGTGGCAACTCACTATGGAATAATTCAATTCTCTTCTTTATCATTGAAAGGGTATAATCTTCTCCCAATGTATGAGTCCTTCGAAAACGCTGCATTTCTGAATTACACACTGCCATATATTTTCCGTACCGTTCACTGTTTCCATATTTAATGTCATATCCAGCGTCTTTCATGCATTGCTCAAACTCTTCAAAGTTCTTGCAGGACATGATCAGGCTGTCTATTTCGTCTCTCAGATAATCAGACATAGAATATTCTTCCGATATTCTTTTTACATATTTGCGATTTCCATGCGTTCTTTGCTCTTTTATGTATCCATTACTTCCGGTCACATTGTCCGAAGGTTTTATTTTTTCACTTCCGGTCACGCTGTCCGGATGTCTCTTTTTCTTCCCAGTTATTTTTCGTTCCGCTGCATATTCTGAAAGAGTTTTTCCTGTATCATCCTTTAGCTCATGAAGTCCCTGTTCTTTACACAATCGATCAACAAGTGGCTGCAATTTTCGTTCCCAGTCGTTTTTGTTATAACGATACTTCGAACCATTTTTAAAATTAACACTGTTAAATATAATATGTGCATGCATATGCTTGGTATCTGTATGCGCACTATAAACAACCTCATAATCCGAAAGTTCGTTTTCACAAAACTTACTGACAATCTCCATTGCTAATTCGGGAGATACATGCTCTTTCGGGCTCCAGGATATAATAAAGTGATACGCAAGCCGATTATTTTCATATCCCTTTGTTCCTGGAATGGGTACTTTTCCATATTGTGTTTTGGTATCAATCATCTCCTGTAATGCAGTTTCACACCTGCAATTACAGCTTCCAGTGTATAATCCACCTAATGTCTTTTCCGGTTTTAATATATAATTTATTGCAGATTTTAAATGTGCATAGGTTCCCCTTTTACCGCTTCCCGGATGTATTGGCGGATCTATGATATGAAGGATCGCCATCTCATCTGGATCTGGACGGTCGTTTTTCCTTACCGGTCATTTCTCTTTCCAAAACATTCCGCCGCTCTGTCTCGATCTGCTCTATGCTCTCTTTCATATGCATCAGGTACTCATATTTAAAATCCCCTCTTAAGAATCCCTGTCCCAATGCTTTTGCTATTTCATCTTCCAGACTCACCATCTGTTCCATATCCTCTACGCCTTTTAATTTCTCAAGCATATCATTCATCTGTGCTTCCATCTTTCTCTCTCCTCTCATACAATTCGATTATTTTGTTCATCAGCGCAAACAACTTTTTCTTTTCATATTCCGTGTAATAATGCATATTTACATTTTTTACTATCTGATTTATGTTGTTGCCTATTCGATTGATTTCATAGACCATTTGCTTATGTATAAGAAATGCTTCCTTCGAACGGTTTGGTACAGAGTTTCCCATGTCTTTATCAATTAAACGCCTTATGTATTCCGACGAATTAATTCCATATGTTTTGCATTGGCTTTCCATATGTAACACTTGATCTTCTCGTATACGAAAATTCTTATGAATCTTTCTTTCCTTGCAGCATAAATCTTTACTCTCTACCTGTGCCATCTGACATCCCATCACCTCCAACGTTTCTTCTATTATGAACATTTTTTTTCTTCATTTCGACGTACTAAAAGAAACGATTTGACTTTTTTCTTTTCTTTTAGGAAAAATTTTGACTTTTTTTTAAATTTTCTCAAAAGGGTATTAGGGGTATCCCCTAACAAGACGGGCACATTGTGCACGCAGCATTTGTACTGTGGTACAAATGCGTATCTTGCCATTGATTAAAAATCAATGGTTTCATAAACACCAGCACAAATAAAAGAAAATAATGTTTTTTGTCCCGACTTCCGGACAACATGACCGGAAGTTTCTGCCTTGTCCAATCTGTGACCTTAAATACTTCTAACCCTGAATTGATTTCAAATGTAGTTTTCTTTGGCATAAAAAAAGAAGATGCCTTATTCTCTGACACCTTCTTTTTTCATATTTCATTATCTTCTTTGCGGTGAAGTTTTTCGTATTGGGCAATCTTCTTCCATATTCTCCTGCATCTGTTTGTGCACTGATAAAATATCTTCCTCCGGATATCCGGTAAACATGGCAATCTCTCTTGTACTAAAATCACTATTCATCAAAATATTTTTTATTGTCTTATACTTTTCCTGTTCGATCCCCTGCTCAA
>NZ_QSCK01000002.1:16842-158036 GCF_003463035.1 Roseburia sp. OF03-24
ATTCCCTGCTCGATTCCCTGCTTTCGACCAAGTTCTAAAATTTTATCTGTTTCAAGTTCTAAAACCTTTCCACCCATAATATCACCAATCCTTTCCTTAAGATTTTCCTCCGAATCTATAATATAATCTGCAACCCGTTCCATATCAAAAGATTTTATCCAAACTTCCGGACAGCATGACCGGAAATATATTTAAACACAAAAGAAGATGCCTTATTCCTGACACCTTCTTTTTTCATATTTCATTATCTTCTTTGCGGTGAAGTTTTTCGTATTGGGCAATCTTCTTCCATATTCTCCTGCATCTGTTTGTGCACTGATAAAATATCTTCCTCCGGATATCCGGTAAACATGGCAATCTCTCTTGTACTAAAATCACTATTCATCAAAATATTTTTTATTGTCTTATACTTTTCCTGTTCGATCCCCTGCTCAAGTCCCCGTTCAAGTCCCTGTTCGATTCCCTGCTCAATTCCCTGCTCGATTCCCTGCTCGATTCCCTGCTTTCGACCAAGTTCTAAAATTTTATCTGTTTCAAGTTCTAAAACCTTTCCACCCATAATATCACCAATCCTTTCCTTAAGATTTTCCTCCGAATCTAAAATATAATCTGCAACCCGTTCCATAAGTTCTTCCAGGCGTGTATATAAGTCCATCTCCTCATCCGAAGAAAGTTCTCTTTTTAACTCTCTGGCAATTGACTCAAATTCCTGCACCAGACTGTCTGTCTTTTCCGGATCTGCTCCGATTGCAGCAACTTCTTTCTCATAACGCATGATATAAAACGGCAGAAAAAAGAGAAGCCTCTTTTTAAAAATATCATCTTTCGTATATTCCTGCAGTTTCACAGTTGGGATAGAATATATCACATGCTGTCCATCTGGCATATTTATTTTGACTTTTAAATAATCCGGCGTATTCTGGTTATGTCTCAGATACAAGACACAGGAATGTGGAAAATTTATCTCAAACATATCTTCTGCTAAGGCAGCACCTTCTAATGCCGCCGCAAAATCATATTCAATCATCCGTATCCCCATGTTACCCCTGGAACTGCTCTCACACTCCAGATGATATAATTTATCACCGATGCCAAGATATGAATCCGTAATAATCTCTCCAGATTTTGTGTGATGTTCATTGCGATACTGGTTAATTTTCTCATCTTCAGAATATGAAGTATGAAAAACCTCATTAATAACCGGAATAACAAGTCTTGGCATTTTTTCCAACATGGTCCGAAATACGTCATCAAATATAGTATTATTTTCCATCAAATGTTCTCCTTCATATATGTATTATAACAAATTATCCCTGAAAAAAAAAGATGATATTAATTACCGGAATCCTTTGCGTCTTCTGACTGCAGTATTTTCTCTCTCACTTACCATATTCACTTTTTCGTCCGAACCTTCAAATTCAAGCAAACGATAATCCGTTGGATAACTTTTGTCCGGAAACGACAGCATCCCTTTGCTACGCAAGCTAAAATACTCTTTTGTATCTCCTCCAACAATGATATGATCTACTACCGGTATCCCGACCAGATTCCCAATCTCTATCATTCTGGCCGTCATTTGAACATCATCTATAGAAGGTATAACACTGCCTGACGGGTGACAATGTAACATGATCATACTTGCTGCATTGGAAAGAATTGCTGCTTTCAGCATCTCCCTTGGTGTTGTGACAGCCTGACTGATTGCACCAACACTGGCTATATGTCCATTGATCGGAGTTCCATCGCTCTTCAGATTAATAATACAGATCACTTCCCGATCCATCTCCCCAAGAAGTTCTCCAATTACCTGCACCGCATCTTCTGCTGTCTTTATTTTATGATCTGATAGTAATGGCGGATCATGCACAAGCCTTACCGATACCATATCCAGATTATATGTCTTTTCTGCTTCCATCCTGCACTCCCTCCTTTCCAAAATCAATCTGAAGCCAGAAATCACCATTTTTCTTTTTTATATAGTCTCTTAATTCCTGGACTGACAGCTCCATTTGTTTCTTTTCTTCCTTATTTACATTTATTCTTTCCATGTTGATCCTCCTTTGCTTTATCATATTTCATCCAGATGTACTTTTCATCTGCCTGCAGGAAAAGTTTTAATTCAAATTTTTCCTATAAGAAAAAATATTATATATAAATAAACAGAATATATATAACAGAATAAATATACTCAGGTTCTTTTTTCTTGTTTTTGTTGTATTTCCGACAGTTTCATGACTTATCCACATGCACTGAAATTGAACTGTTTCTACTTGATTTTTCCTTGATTTTAGAACGTTTTTTTCATATGCTGCATAAAAATAGAATGTTTTCCAAAAAATATACATAAAATTTGAATGTTTATTTTGCTGCATAAAAAAATACCTGGTTTCAGGATACTTTTTTGATCCGTTATCAGATATCTGCCAAATAAAAAATTCATTTGATATTTATTTTTGTACTATGAGAAGACCATCCGCATACTGCAGACAGCCTGTCCGTTATCCTATTGCCGGCATGGTTCCTAACAGAACCTTTTCCAGCCCATCGTAATTATATTGTCGTTTCAAATCTCCGTTTGTCTGAAATAATGGCACGTTCTGACCAGAAACGCTCCATTCTTCTTTCAGTAATTTATGGATTAATGCAACACTTAAATATCGCTTTTCCTGAGTCTTTTTCCCTGCATTCAGTGTATCTATGCTTTTTTCCACAGCACGATTCATAAGTGCAAACAGATTTTTTCCTTCTTCTATCGCCTTTGAACCATACTGCTGAAACAATCCCTTTATATCCCTTTTTTTCTTTGTGTCTTTCTCCTGAATACGGTTACGGCGAAGGACTGCCTCCAATAAATGTTCCCGTAACCGTTCCGCTTCACTCACTTCCCCGTTTTTCCTATATATGATTTTTCGTGGTTCTATGTAATACTTTTTATTTTTTATTCCAATTGAAAAAAATATTCTTAATTCCTTCAGGTAGGATCGGATCACACGCTCACTGACCTGAAACATTTTCGTATATTTTTCATAAAATTTCTTTACGCCTATTTCAAAATATCCTTTTCCAGCATAAGTGATCTTCATCAACTCCAATGCCAACAGCTTCGTACCTGCCTTACACCGGAAAAACTGATCCTGAAAGAAAATATTGTGATTTGTATTCACATATCCATTTTGTATACAATCTTTGTCTGAATTATCAAGAATTGTTATATCATGATCAATGCGGTGCGATTTTTCACATTTTATAAAACCTTTCTTCTCCAATGCAATCTTTGCATTATAAAACTCCTGATAACTCATATGCATGGTTTCACATAATTCTTTATAATGAACCCCATATACCTTTCCATTGTCATCCTGGAATCTGGAAATGTATATCAGAAAGTCTATCTCTTTATTTGTAATCCCGGCAGCAATCATTTTAGCAATATTGCTGTTTTTTAGCTTCTGCACTTACGCTACTCCTTTGTTTTCGATAATCTTTTCATTATCTTAATATGTACCATTAGCATTTCTGCCCCTGTTTTTCTGCCCAGATTTCCAACAATTCCATGATCACACTTTCTACATATTCATCTGTTGCATCTTCTGGAAAGAAACTTTTAATTTTTTCTTTTTTAATCGTAATTCCTTTTTTTGCTACATTTTCTTTCTTTGGCTGTCTGTTCATGATATTATCGATTTCTTCCTGATTCCAGGTGCCGCTTTTATGAAGCTGCATCATCTTCTCTAATTTTCCAGTGTCAGGCAATCTGTTATTTTTCTGATAATATTCCCAAACACACTGTTGTTCCTCACGATTAAAAAAGGATATTATATAACCTGCTCCAACAGACAATTTTGACTCATCTACCAAATTCAGCAGCTCCTTCCGCAAATATGTAAGCCGGATATACCGTCTTACTGTTCTCTCACTGTCACCATTTTTTTCTCCAACCTTTTTCATGCCACCAGGTTCTTTCTCCTGTGCCATGTCATCTTCTGTCATAAGATCATTCCGTTTTCCCTGATGGCGCATTGCCTCTGCCTTTATCCGGTATGCCCATGCTTTTTCACTCGGCAGTAATGTCTCTCTTTTATTATTGGAATCAACCATCAAAATCGCTACCGTATCATCATCTAATTCTTCAATATGAACCGGAACTTCTTTCAAACCAGCCATTCCTGCAGCATGGTTTCTTCTGTGTCCGGATATGATCTCATATTCATCTTCCTTGCCGGAAACAGGACGTACCAGGATAGGTTCTCTCACACCATAGGTTCGGATACTCTCTGCAAGATCTTTCATTGCCTGGTCTTCATCCACACGATAAGGGTGCTCATGAAATGCTTTTAATTGTTCCCGGCGGATCATTGCCACACCGGATTGTTTTTCTGTTTGTCTGCCAGGCTCTTTTCTTTCTGTTAATGTATTTTCTCTTCTTGATGTATAATCCGGAAGATTCTGAAACATACCACCAAATATATCTGCACTGCTCACATTTTTCGCCATTTATGCACGCCTCCTAACAATTTCCTCACATACATTCCAGTAATCCTTTGCTGTCGTACATTTTGAATTGTATGCCTGGACACTCATCCTTGCCGACTGGGCTTTTTTACAGTCCTCACATTCCCTTACCTTTGTTTCAAAAACAGTTGTTTCAAACATTGCCAATACACCCGGTAGGGCTTCGCTGATCTCACGACAAAGTGTGGTTTTTTCTTTATATTTATTTAAAAGTACTCCTGTAACACGCAGATTGCGGTTTGTATACTTTTGTGTTGCATGGATCGTGACATACAGATCACTGATTCCTTCCATTCCGTAACGGTCGCAGGTTACCGGTATCACAACCTCATCCGCAAATGTCAATGCATTAGACAACATACATCCCAGCGTAGGTGGTGTATCAATAATAATAAAATCGTACTGTTCCCGGATTTCCTCACATGCATCACATAATGTAAATAGTCTGGTAGCATCATCTGGAAACTTTGTCTCCGGATTCTTTAATAACTTGTCCGATGCGATCACATCCAGCTTTTCCATGTGCTGAATACATTCACTTGCTTTCTCATGTTCAAATAATAGATCATATAACGTTGCCACACCTTCTACCTGGGCCCTGCAGGTATCTGTGGAATTGCACTGTCCATCTGTATCGATCAATAATACCTTCTTTCCCATTTCTGCCAGGTCAAAAGCAATGTTTACTGCTGTTGTTGTTTTTCCTATGCCGCCTTTTTGATTTGCTACTGCGATTACTCTGCTCATACAATTTCTCCTCTGTTTTTTTATTTTCTTTTATCTGCATTTTCTTTTTCTCAGATATTCGTTATGCTCAGTTTCTACCGGTTCCGATTCCTCCATGTCACGTTCTTTCTTCTTATATATGAGATATTCATTCCAGTCCTTACACCCTATCCCCTGTGGAACAATATCCGTATCTGTCTTATATCCCTGCTGTTCATATTTTTTCAGTAACCCAATCTTTTCTTCATTACCGAACATGGCAAGCATCCCTGCTGCATCATTGTCCATACAAAATGTTATTGTTTTTATGTAAGGATGCTCTTTTAAAAACTGAACCAATGGATTATCCGCCGTCATTCCAAGCACAAGTTTATTGCTCTCAAAATCACCTTTCAGATCCATATAAGACATGAGATCTATATTTGCCTCAAAAACTTTCAGCTCCGTACTTTTTTCATTTACGATATTGATACCGTAATTTTTATCATTTCCTGCCACATCCCCTTTGTATTTTTTCCCATAAATATCTGCTGTTCCACGTTTTGTAGCATACCGTACATTGCCATCTTTGTCCTTACCCAGGAAAACAAGGTTATGATGTTCCTTTTCCTCATATAAAATTTTCAGATTGCGTACAAAGTGATCTACAATCTGCTGTGACAAACCTCTTGTCTTGATCAGATATGCATAAGCTCTCCGATAAGTCCCAGGCATTGCTTCCGGGAGAACAAATTCCGCATGTTCCTTTGGTTTTATTTCTCCTGCCTGATGTGATGCAGCTTTTTCATTCAACGTATTCTTCCATTGCCTATCCTCTGTAGAGATTCCCTGAAATTCCAACAGAGTCTTAATTGCTGCATGCACTGACTCAACTCCGCAAAACTGCATCAGAAAGTCAATCTGTGATCCGCCACTCTCTTTACCGTTACCTGCTTTTGACCATCGATACCATGTTCTGTCGTTATAAATTCTTATAGAATCATGTTCCGCCAACGTATATAGCCGGTTACCCACATGCTTTGGATGATATCCATAATATTCTGCCAGCTGCGTCAGGCTTGTCTCTTTTGCCTGGGCAACCAGTTCTTCTGAAAAAAATTCAGACATCCGCCACGTCTCCTTCCCTGTCCGTCATTTGTTGTTTCTGACTTACTTTAAGTAACTTCATCATTTCCTCAGCCATACATAAAAACATTTCTGTTGTTTCTTCGGAAGTATTTTCAACAATCTTTTCAAACACTTCCCCATTTCCATGTTCAATTTCAATCCTGATACGGCTTTTATTCCATACATCATCTACACTTTCTTCTGTTTCCAGTAATTTCGATACCGGAACTTCTAATGCCGTTGCAATCTTTAGGATTGTTTTCAGACTCACAGTGCTTTTCGCGGATTCCGCTTTGGAAACACAACTTACAGAAAGATTTGCAGCGACAGCTAATTCAGATATTGATACTTCTTTTTTCTGACGTTCTTTTCTGATGTTTTGCGCAATATTTTCCATCCGCTGATCCATTTTATGATCATCATAAATAAGAGAATCTATATTAATCCCTCTTTGACGATATAGCATAGTTATCTCTTCCTTCCATTGCGATGCACATAAATGTTGTCATCCGGCTGCTCCTCTTTATCTGCCTTATCCTGATGTTCCTGCCCCTCCACTTTTCTTTCCCTGTCCTCTTTTTCTTCTTTCAGTAATTCCTCTCTTTCCTTTACCCACTGCTTAATGAGTCCGATTTCCTTGTCCATATCAGACTCTTTCGCCGGTTTCCAGTCTCTTGTCATGTATTTCAGTTCTCCTTCCCAGTATGCAATATCATCATCTATCCAGTCTGGTTCTTCTCCGTCTGCTTCTTCCGGATGTTCCTCTATATACTTTTTGTCTTTCTTTGCTTTCTCGATATTATCTATTGCATCCAGATAGTCTTCTGGCTTATATCCCCAATCAAGCAAATGACTCAACAGTGTGTTTTCCGGATACATTGCAAACCAGCACCTTTCAAACCAGCGGTTTGCCAAATCTCTTTCATCACTTCCGTTGGAATATGTACCGTCTACTAAATCTCCGACAAAATATGCAATCAATTCTCCGGCACTTAACCCATGCTCACCACATTTACTCATCAATCTTTCACAATCTGCGTCTGACAGTTTTACAGTGATATTTCTTTCTTTAATTGTTGCAATTTCCTCTTCCTGCCTTTCCCTTTCAGTTTTCGTATGATCATACATTTCTACCTTCTCCATCCTGTTTACTCTCCTTTCCAATTTTCTCTATCCATCTTTCAGTTTCTTTTTTTCCCTTATATGCCTTATAGCGCAGATAAAAAAGAAATAACGTCAATGCAAAGATCTCAATTATTAAAATAATATTTACAATCTTCAACAGCATTCCAACCGATAAAACCATCTAAACTCCTTTCCCTCCGGGACATATGCCCGGAGTTTTCCATCCTGCCATACATCGTGATATATTGTGTAAGGAAAATTGCATTATCCGGTTACATTTTTTAATTGCCCTGCCCCTTGTTTTCCTCTATTCCCCTCCATCCAACGGACAATTCCGATGTACCTGATCCGTTTTATTTACTCCGCATCTCATTTTTCTCATCCTTTTCACGCTTCTTCTCTTTTTTCACCCAATCCCATAAAATATTCAGGACCAACGCATTTCTTGTCAGCCCCTGCTTTCCTGCTCTGATCTTTAATTCTTCCTGCAGATCTTCCGGAGCTCTTACTGTCATTTGATTTACCATGTTTCTCCCTCTCTTTCTATCATTGCTACATACTTTCCATAGCTCATCCCTGCTTTTCTTGCTTTTTTCAATACGTTGCTTATATTGCTATTATTTTGTGTTGGGTTTCTTTTTTTCTCATGAATCGTTTTATTGCGTTCATTTCTGCACTGTTTCCCGCAAGTCAATGCAGCCGCAGAGATTGTTTCAAATTCTTTTCCACAGATTATGCACTGTTTTTTGTATACTTTTCTTACGAACACTTTTTATCCTCTCTTTCTTATCTGTTGTGCTTATTTCTAATACCGCCGATTGCAGTCAGCTTATTATTTATGTCATTGAACTTCTGATATCATTTTGATATAATACTGATGTATAAATCACAATTTTCAATACCAGTTGCATACAAAGTAGATATACATGGCTCACTTTCCCGGATTTAAAAAGTTCATCACTATAATGATTGCCAATAATTCAGATCGGGAGCATTTTACTGTTCGATATGCCCAAATAACTTTTGACATTATAATCAGTTTGGATACTCATCCATACCAATTACTGATAGGTGCTAAAGGTTATAATAATTGGGCAAGTGTTATGGATATTTCTGATGATTTTGAAATATCTATGCCTGATAGCGATTTTTATAGATTACGTTCCTTTCTTAATCTTCAATCAAATGGTGATAAAAAATTTGGCTCTTATATTTTTTTGAAATATATTTCTGATCATGTTCCATCAAAATGTTCAAAAAATCCTGTTCAACCCTATATCATGCAGAAATGGTATCCAGAAGAAACGGACAAAATTGATCCCCAAAGGCGTACTGTATTCTATCGTTGGGTTGATCAGACAAAAAATGATCGACAAGCCCATAATTTTAAAAAAACTGAATTTTATTTTGGAAAAAAAGTTGCTGATTACTGTCGCGCGCATAATATCACCTCGCAATGGCTTACTCCCGAACAAGCAACTAGACTACATATTCAAACTGTTAAATATCCGTGGACATAATCCCTAACTTCTGTCCACAAAACGGACAATAATTTATTTCTACTTCAATAATTAAAGGCATGTCATTAACAGGAAATATTTTGTTTCCTATATCAGATGAACATATTTCGATACGTCCAGGATGCTTTTTTACATACTTAACATATCCCAGATCTTCATTTACAGGATTGATTGTTCTTCCAAAATTTCTTATAAACGCAATGAACCCCTTATGACGTTCCGGGTTATCCATTGGAATTACACCATATAAATTTGAAGCTATTCTTTCACATTCAATTTTTTTCTGTGCAGTCCATTCCCCATCAACTGCTATATAATTACAGTATGGACATATTTTTTTATTATTCATCTTATCCATATGGCTCCTTCACACATTTTTCTTTCTCAATACTGGAAAGCCGTTTTTCTTTCTTCTCTTTCGCTGCATCTTTCTTTTTAAACAAATATGCATATTCCCCATTTTCCCCATCCTGGAACATCCTCAGTACTCTTTCCAAATAAAGCCCAAATGAGCTGATCAGAAGTTACCGGATTCTCTTTATCAAAAACAATATTATTCATACACATCACCTCTCTTGTCTGTAGTGCTTGTTTCTAATACCGCTGCTTCCTGTCAGACGATCATTTATGCTATTGAACTTCTGATGTCATTTTGGTATAATTTTGATGGTGTTATAATAAAATAGATTTTATGTATGATAATGGAACTACTGCAGATCCAAAAGGTTCAACTTCTGAATCTTTCTGTTGAACCAAAAAAATATTGGCATCTAACACCCCATTATCATTAGTTAAACAAATATCTTCGATTTTTCCATCAAGTGTATGGTTGTTCCCACATAATATTTTTATATAATCACCTTTGCTTATAAACATATATTTACTACATTAGGAGAAAACATTATGAGTAAATTAACATTCACTACCTTAAAAAATTTAGTCAACCAAATGAAAGAAAATAATGTTGACAAAGACAAATTCTCATTTGTATATAAAGTAAAATTTGATGTCATCGTCGCTATTGTTCATGAAGGTTATGAACTTTTAGTCGGTTTACACACTGTGAACTATGGCTTTGTTGTTAAAGTAAATCAAAATTTTGTAGCAGAATTAAAAGAAGACGATTATTATAATTTATGCAAATATTTAAACCTGTCATTTAGAAACGATGGCTTTACTTCTAATGTTTTCTTAAAACTCCTTTCATCTAAAATTCCAGATCACTACTCTGGGTATAAATATTCTTATAAAGATATGATTCCTTTTTTAAAATGTAAGCCAATTGACGAAGCACAGAAAATATATTTTAAAGGATGGAATGACCATACAAAAGATCATAATAAAGCTCATAATTTTGAAAAAACAGAATTTTATTTTGGAAAAGAAGTTGCAGATTATTGCAGGGTCAACAATATAAGCTCCCTATGGACGCATATCGCAAAGGAAGAAGATACTTTCTATAATCCCTGGCATATAAAATAATTGCTTTTAAATCTTTATCTTTTCACATAGAGCGGCATAACTGCCCATTATAAAATGTTGTTCTGTTTTTAATGAGCAGTTGAAGCCATTCCATCATTAACGCTTTATATTATTTTTCCCTGTCTTCCATTGCCACTTTCTAATACTGGAAAACCGTTTTCCTTTTATGCCGAATGTGCCTGAGCTGTGATCACATCCGTCATGATTCCGATTGTCATTGCATCCAGTGACGCAGCAAGCGCCTGATCAAGTTCCTCACTGGTGTTGATCCCAAAACTTTTTAAGGTTTTTCTCAGTCGTTCTGCCTGGTTCTTATCTCTGTTATCCTGATCTGTTTTCTTCATAAGGTTTCCATCCTTTCTTCTCTTTTTGTGCTTATTTCTAATACCGCTGATTGCAGTCAGCTTATGAAATATCATCTTTGCCATATGCCATACCGGCTTCCATTCCATTCAGATATGCCAGCATCACACTCTCGAATATCGAACATTTTCCAGATGAAACACTGTTAATGATTTCAGATAAATGTTTCGCATCTGAAAGCTGATCGGGCGTTAATTCCTTTTCTTTATCCGTAAAATCACTTCCTTTCTGATATCGTTGTGAACCCATCTTAGCGCATATCTTATTATAAAGATAGTTTCATAGTGATATCACCATGCCCTTTTCTTTCCTCTACCTTCCTGTTTTAGCCATATTTTTCGCGAATCGAACACCCTGCATAAATATCTGGAAAGATTTTTGTTCATCCGGGCTGAGCTGATTTAAAAGATTCTCAAGCTCTATTGTTTCCTGCTTATTTTCCACTGCAATCATGGTTTCTGTACCTTTTCTTTCGTCCATAATGGCTTCCTCCTTTTCTTTTTTGTTCCTTGTATCTACATATTAATCCCTTGTAGGGATATTGTCAATGTATTTTTGTGCCTTTAAGGGATTTTTATTGACTTACACTTTTTCCAGTGTTATGCTGAAACTAAGAATTGGAGGTCTAAAATTGAACGAGAGAATTAAAAAATTACGAAAAACGCTTGGATTGACATTAGAAAAATTTGGTGAACGACTTGGTGTCGGGAAAACAGCTATTAACAAATTAGAAAAAGGTGAAAATAACGTTACTGATCAAATGCGTAAATCCATCTGCAGGGAATTTGGTGTAAACGATGAATGGCTTTTAAAAGGATCTGGACCGATGTTTATTCCATCTTCTACCTTCAGTCTTGATGAATTTGTAAAAAGTCGTGGAGCAAGTGATTTAGAATTGGATATCATGAAAGCTTATTTTGACCTGGAACCAGATGTAAGAAAAATGATAATTGAGCATTTTAAAAGCCGTCTGGCAGCTCCAAAACGTGATTTATTTGACGACGTTCCTGATACTCCAGAAGAACTGGAGAGACGCTTTCCTCCGGTTGATCCGGATGATAAGAATGTGGCGGGATGACTTGTTTTTGTTTGAACATCAGCACTCTTTATGTTATACTATATTTGTATAATTAAAAAGAAAGCAGGATGTGATTTTTCGATTGTCAGACGCCCTCTAGTTCACAAAGGAGGGTGATGCCCTTTGAATACGCTTAAAGTTTTAACTTTAGTGTTAGTAGTTTTTGCGGCACTGTCTTACATAGGTAATCATAATGACAAAAAGAAATAGCATCCCTACCGCCTAAAGTTTGGATGCTATTCTTTGATACATTTTTACTGAGGGCAGATCGGAATCATATCCGATTACTTTTCTAAGCAGATTAGACACAAGGGTATTTGATTTTTCAAGCACTCTTTTAACGTGAAAATCTAATTCTATTGATAAGGTGGGGGCACAAATTGAAAAAAATATCAGATGCAGAAGAAATTATAATGTCAATTATCTGGAGCAATGAAGAACCTATGGCTTTGGACGAAATCCGTACAAAAGCCAATGCGGCATATGAGAAAGACTGGAAACCACAAACAGTTTCTACTTTTTTGACTCGTTTGTGTAAAAAAGGATTCGCTAGCTCGGCCAAAAAAGGAAGATATCACTTCTATACACCGCTTATAAGCCGACATGATTATGTAAAAGCATCGTACAATTTGCTGATCTCTCGCTTTTATCATGGTGATGAAGATGAAATGATATCGGAGATCAAAGAAGCTATTAAGAAAGAATTATAAAAACAAATGTAGTGGATTTGTCTGAAAATTACGCAAATAAATTATCTGGCAATTCGTTGCTACCTATTTAACTATCATATCTTAAATGTCGAAATGTCAGTCAAGATAAAGTTTCCAATCTTGATTGGCGATTCTGACATAATCATCTACTTCTAACGAGCTTTTCCCGGAACAATAAATTCCATTCCTTCATCTTTCATTGCAGCTCTTAAAGCCTTATCTGCAGTAACTACATACATTGGGTTTTCTTCCGTTGAATGAATTATAGCAGTCGATGCAATTAGTGCATCCTGTGAACCAAATTTATATTTTACTGCATGCATCATAAATCCTTCTGCTCTATTAACAATATCCTCATCTATTTCCAATACATTAATTTTAAGAATAGTACTGGTTCCCTCTATCATTTCCTTGACTAATTTTCTTAGTGCAGCACATTGCTTTTTGTTCCATGGTCTAACACCTTCAAAAAAATATCGGTTACTACATGTTATTCCTTCTTTTGAAGTTTGTCTATTGCAAGTCTGCCACTGTGAAGACTTTCCCCTTCCATATTTTCCAATTACAGACAAAACTTCCAGTTCTGTAATTTTAGAAATATAACATTCACCCTGTCGTATATCTTCAAAATCGTATTCATCCTTCCTCACATTTTTTCCGACTAAATAACTAAGCATTTCGAAAAAGGCATTTGTATCTAATAGGTATTTTTTCATTTATACTAACTACTCCTCTTTATCTAATTTCGCATCGTTCATTATTGCTTTCATATCCTCCATAGAAAATGGTTCTAATTTTTCTTTAATCTTATCTATAAGTTCCTGCAAATCAGAATCTGGTCCTTTATTTACATATCCATCTATCCCAATATTAGCTAACGCTTTTATATCCGCAAATTCGCTAAAATTAGTATATATTATTACAAAAACATACGGTCTTATTTTTCTTATTTCTTTCAAGACTTCTTCTCCACTAAGCTTTGGCATTTTTAAATCTAAAAGAATCAAATCATAATCATTCTTTTTGATCAAATCCAAACCTTTCATTCCATCTTCTGCAATTTCTGCATTTATTCCATTTAATTTCAAAGCCTCTTTCACAGTAGTTGCTGTCATTAATTCGTCTTCTATAATTAATACTTTATTCATTTTTTTCCCTCTCATCTTGTTTTTTTAATATAGTAATTATAAACTTAGCACCATTTTTATATTCTCTATCTACTTTAATGTTTCCATTAAACATACTGACAATGTTCCATATAATATACAAACCAAGCCCTTCACCTCCTCCATTTTCATCATTATTACATTCTTTTGTGGTAAAAAATGGTTCAAAAATTTTTCCTAAATATTCTTGCTCAATACCAGTTCCATTGTCCTCAAATGTTATTATATATTCCTTTTCACTTTCAGAAATAGTAACCGCAATGCTTCCTTTTTCTCCTTTTTCTTTTATTGCATAAATGGAATTGCCAATTAAATTATAGAATATCTGATCAAATTTTATATTATCACCAAATAAAATAAAATCACTATTTTCTTTCAATTCCCATACAATATTCTCTTTTTTCAATCTTGAATCAAAATCTGAGAAAACATTCTTTATTTCTTTAACTACACTAAAATTAGTTTCAGCATTCTTTTCAGAAGTAATTGGTGAAAATCTATCCAAAAGCTTTTTTATTCTATATGTTTGTGACAATATATTTTGTAACAATTCTTTTAATTCTTCATTTGTGTTTATACCTTTATTCATTTTCATTTGAAACAATTGTACACCATAGCGTATATTTGTAATAGGCTGGCCTAATTCATGAGAAAATCCTTTTAGAAGTTCGCTCATAGATATTAGCTTTCTACTATGCTCAAGTTCAACAAACATTTCTCGAATAGCACCTACTAATGCTTCAGCAGCATCATCTTCCTGTTGATTTCGATCTTTATTATATGATTTTTCTTTCGTTCTTTGTTTTTCTGCAATAAAAGTTTTTACTTCCATTGCCTTATTAAGCATACCAAATTGTAAATAAAAATTGTATAAAGTTCTCATTATCGGTATACTATCGATTCCACATTTTTCTATTTTTTTCAAAGCATTGTTTCTATCCTCGATATTTCCTATTTTTGAATAGTAAAATACTAACTCATATAATATATGATTACTTCCTATTAGGAACACTGTAAATACAAGGCTTTTCGGAGCCTGCAAACCAGAAAAAATAATATTTGATCTATCACATTACGCAAAAAGCCGTCCGGCATGAGAAACGGGCGGCTTTTTTGCGTGGATAGACGGAAAGGAGGCACAAAAATAACTACAAAATTTTAGCGCTCTAATTTGTGCAACTTTAACGAAAAGGAGGATCGTAAATGGCCGATGAAAAACTGAATACTGGCCCTGCGGAGAATATTTCCCCGGAGGCCGCCGAGCCTATCGCCACACCCGAACAGGCCGCAGCATCTGAACCCCAGCAGGAACAGACCGGGCCTGCCATACCTGAGCCCGGCGATGTGGTTGTGTCCTTTGACAAAATCAATGAGCTTATGGCAGAAAAGAGACAGAACGCCCGCGCCGAAGTCGAAAAGGCGGAAACCCCCGAAGCGCCGGAGGCGGCAGCCCCCGGAGAAACACCGCAGCCCGCCAATACGGAGGAACCGAAAAAGCCGCGCCGTGGCCGTCCGCCGAAAGCAGAAAAGGCCGCGACTGAAAATCAAAAATCGGAGAAATCGGCTGGGGCCCGCAAGGGCCGCCCACCCAAGGCGGATAAGACGGCCCCTGACAAGCCCAAGCCGTCCAAACGAGACAAAGTGTCCCGAAGTGACGGAAAGGCCCCGGATGCCAAGGAGCCCATTAAGCCCGCACAGGATACGGCACCGAAGGAAACTGCTACTGCGGAACAGACGGCTCCCGAGCCGACCACACCGCCCCGCCCGGTTGAGGAAGGCAAGCTGGTTTATCTGAAACTTTCCGAGGTTCATCCGTTTCACACATTCCGTCCGCACCCCTTTAAGGTACGGGACGATGCGAAGATGCAGGAAATCGTTGCTTCTATCCGCGTAAACGGTGTAATGGTTCCCGGTCTTGCCCGCCCGGAGAAAGACGGAAACGGCTATGAAATTGTAGCGGGCCATCGCCGTACTCACGGCAGTGAGCTGGCTGGACTGGAGGAAATGCCCTTTATCGTCCGTGAAATGACCGACCACGAAGCGGTACAGGCCATGAAGGACAGCAACAAGCAGCGTGACGGGATGCTCCCCAGCGAATTGGCCGCGCTGCTGGAACTCGAGGTTGAGGACATCAAGCATCAGGGCGGGCGGCTGAAAGGTGTTGCGGAAGGCGATGTCGGGAAACGCTCGGTTGAGATTGTAGGCGAGGCGCATGAAATGAACTATAAAAAGGTCATGCGCTACTTGCGGCTCAACTCCCTTGTGCCGGAGCTTCTGGATAAGGTAGACGATAAAAAGATGGGCTTCATGCCTGCCGTGGAGCTTTCCTACATCAAACCGAAAAATCAGAGGCTTATTGCTGTTTCCATTGACGGGGAGCAGGCTTCGCCCTCGCTGGCCCAGGCTAAACGGCTCCGGGAGCTGGATAAGGAAGGCAAGCTTAACGGCGATGTCATTGACGGTATCTTATCAGAACAGAAAAAGGAGGATCGAGGCGTGATTATTTCTACTGCGGAACTGGAAAAGTATTTTGGCAAGGAGGTCACTCCCGCCAAAATGAAAGAACAGATTATGTCCCTGCTGGATGACTGGAAAGAAAAACAGCCGCCGGAGCTGGCAAAAGCCCCGAAAAAGCAGGAACTTGACAAGTAACAACTTCGAGACACTTTGTCCCGAGGGCCCCGCCCTCGCGCAGAGGCTCTGGTGGTATATATCCCCCGTCGCCGCCTGTTTTTTAGTACAGCCGGGAGTGGGCCGTCAAGGGTGCAGCGCACCGCCGTTTTCGGCGGCTCGCCCTTGACGGTCTGCCCCGGCTGTGCTATTTCCCCGGCAAGCGGCGGGGGTATATCCTCCAGAGCCGCCCCCTTTCCCAAGACTGGGAAAGGGCGTGGGGTTTGGGTTGAACTTTCTTATTAAAATATCGGAGGTATGAACGATGAAACGACCCCTTGCTTATATCACCGCTGCATGGCTCGGCGGCGATAGCGAAAACGCAGAACTGGCGGCGCAGTATTGCCGCACCGTGTATGAGGCAGGCTTTTCTCCTATTTGCCCGCCCCTGTACTTGCCCCTGTTTCTCAATGATGCTGTTCCCGAGGAGCATAAAAGCGGCATCGACATGAGCCGTGACCTGCTCCGCCGTTCTCATGTGCTGGTTGTCTGCGGGCACAGTATGACCGAAGCCATGAAAAATGATATTGCCGTGGCCCAGCGGCTGGGAATTACGGCAACAACCCTTGAGGGCATCCTGACCGTCAAGGGACAGGGCCGCCGCTGATGGCAACCCTGTTTGAAGCCTACGTTACCAACGCCGGAAAGTACAGCGAGGGCCAGCTTGTGGGTGAAACACTGAAATTTCCCACAACCGCCCAGGAGGTGGAGGCTCTCTTGAAACGGATCGGCGTGGATGGCGTCCGCTATCAGGAAATTTTTATTACCTCTTTCGATGGGGATGTGCTGGGGCTCTATGACCATTTGAGCGAGTATGAAAATCTGGACGAGCTTAATCATCTGGCCTGCCTGCTTTCCGAGCTTACCTCATCGGAGCTGGAAACACTGGAGGCCGTCCTCGACAGCGGCGATCACTGTTCTTCGGTGCGGGACATCATCAATCTGACACAAAATCTGGACTGTTACGGCTTTTACCCCGGCGTATCCGATGAGGAAACGCTGGGGCGTATTTATGTGGACGATCTGGAAATGTTGGATGTGCCGGATCAGGTAAAACCGTATTTCGATTATGAGGCGTATGGCCGGGATGCCTGCATCCACGAAAACGGCCATTTTGCCCCGGGCGGCTATGTTGTCAAAGAAAGCAATCATTTCGTGGAAGTGTATCACGGCTTGCAGGATATTCCCAAGGAGCATAAGGTATTCTCTTTCCCGAAGCTCTCTATCCGGGAGCAAATGGCCGCTTATCAGGAAATCATAGACGGTTCTTCTTTGGAGGGCTACCGTCAAATGCAGAAAAAAGACCGTGGGGATCGGTGATGGCACTTCGAGACAAATTGTCCCAAGGAAGGAGGCGGTGTAACTGATTGATGAAGATATTTCCCGGCGCACGATAGCCATATCCGTAAAAACAACCAAGCTGACGGCGCGGGGACTGGCGTATGTGCTGGGCATGGTGGGCCGGAAGATCCGCAAGGCATACCGTGGGCGGCAAGTACCGCATGGAAAACAAAGTGTGCGAAAGCTCATGGCCCACGGTACAGCCACAAACAGCATTGAGCTATCCGGGGATGCCAAGTCCTTTGACCGCGTGGCCCGGAAATGGAATGTAGACTATGCGTTCTATAAAACCGGGCCGGACAAATACCTGCTGTTTTTCAAGGCTGGACAGGCAGACGCAATGACCGCCTGCTTTTCTGAGTATTCCCGGAAGGTGTTAAGCAAAGCAAAATCGAACCGTGTTCCCATCCGGGAACAACTGCAACAGGCGGCAGATCAGCTTTCCAAAGAAAAGCCGAAACAGAAAGAACGTGCAAAGGAGGTGGCCTATGAGGACAGATAAGATCAGAAAATATCTCATTCCGAACATTCCCTATCTATTCATCCTGTGGGCGTGCCTCAAGCTGGGAACGGCCTACCGGCTGGCGGCGGGGAACGATTTTGCACATAAGCTCATCGGGCTGGGCCAGACGATTGGCCCGGCCTTTGCTGACTTTGCACCCGGTCTTGTCCCGCTGGATTGGCTTGTTGGCATTGTAGGCGCAGTTGTTTTCCGGCTGCTGATCTATTTCAAAAGCAAGAACGCTAAGAAGTTTCGGCGGGATGCAGAATACGGCAGCGCCCGGTGGGGAACGGAAAAAGACATCAAACCGTTTGTTGATCCAAGGTTTGAAAACAACGTGATTTTGACCGGGACGGAGTTTCTCACGATGAACACCCGCCCGAAAATCCCCGCAAATGCCCGAAACCTGAATTGCTGCATTATCGGCTCGTCCGGCTCCGGCAAAACCCGCTTTTGGCTCACGCCCCAGCTTTTACAGGCTCATTCCTCTTATGTGGTGGTCGATCCCAAAGGCGGTGTGCTGGGACAGGTCGGAGCTTTCCTGCAAAAACGCGGGTACAAAATCAAGGTATTCAACAGCATAGATTTTTCAAAATCCATGCACTATAACCCGCTGGCGTATATCCGCAACGAGGCCGATATTCTGAAATTCGTGGATGCCCTGATTTCCAACACAAAGGGCGAAGGCAAGGAAGGCGATCCATTCTGGACGAAATCGGAAACGCTTTTATACTGCGCCCTGATTGCCTACATCATTTTCGAGGGGCCTGCCGAGGATCGGAACATGAATACCCTTGTGGATATGATTTCCGGCATGGAGGTCAAGGAGGATGACGAGGACTTTATGAACGCGGTGGACTATATGTTTGCCGGGCTTGAAAAGCGCAAGCCGGATTGCTTCGCGGTCAAACAGTATAAAAAGTACAAATTGGCCAGCGGCAAGACGGCAAAAAGCATTTTAATTTCCTGCGGTGCGCGGCTGGCTCCCTTTGACATCCCGCAGCTTCGTGAAGTCATGGCCTATGACGAATTGGAGCTTGACCGCATCGGAGATCGGAAAACGGCGGTATTCTTCATTATTTCCGATACCACGCAGACCTACAACTTTTTAGTGGCGCTTGCTTTTTCGCAGATGTTCAACCTCCTGTGTGAACGGGCGGACAATGTTCACGGTGGCCGCCTGCCGCACCATGTACGAGTGCTGTGGGACGAGGCAGCCAACACGGGACAGGTGCCCCAGCTCGAAAAGCTGGTCGCGGTTATCCGCTCCCGCGAGGTGAGTCTTTGCCTGCTGTATCAACAGTTGGCACAGTGCAAGGCCATTTACGATAAACACGCCGAGACAATCCTCGGCAACATGGATAGCGTGGTGTTTCTCGGTGGCCGCGAAGCCAGCACCATCAAGGAAATATCCGAGAACTGGCTGGGAAAAGCCACAATCAGTATGCAGACTGACAGCCGCTCCCGTGGTCAGTCGGAAAGCTACAGTCAAAATACCCAGCGGCTGGGCCGGGAACTGATGACCCCAGCCGAACTTGCAACCATGCCGGGAGACAAATGTATTTTGCAGCTTCGGGGCCTGCCCCCGTTCTTCTCTCCCAAGTATGATCTGAAACGGCATCCGAACTACCGTTATACAGCGGAGGCCGATAAACAGAAAAACGCTTTTGACCTCGACAGGCTCATTAACCGCCGCAGGCGGCCCGGTCTGAACGAGGCGTGTACGATGTATGAGGTGACTGTGCCGGACGATGCGCTCACGGAAGAGGACGAGGACATCCTCAACTATGATGACATCGACGATCCAGACGCCTTTGCATAAACGCTTCGAGACAAAGTGTCCCGAAGTTTGTAACCTGCCGCCTGCAAGGGCGGCTTTTTTGTTACCGGGAAAATCCCGGAGAAATGGAGGCTTATATGGCATTTTTCTCATCTGCAATCGACACTTTACAGACCCTCGTTATTGCTCTCGGTGCTGGCCTTGGCGTGTGGGGCGTGGTTAATCTGCTGGAGGGCTACGGCTCGGATAACCCGGGCTCCAAGTCCCAGGGCATGAAGCAGCTCATGGCGGGCGGCGGCATCATCGTCATTGGCACCACACTGATCCCTCTGCTGTCTGGCCTGTTTTAAGGTAGGCGCTTATGGATTTTCTCACCGACTGGCTCACAAACTGGCTCAAAGAGCTTCTGATTGGCGGGATCATGGGGAACCTCGAAGGTCTTTTTGATACTGTCAATACCCAAGTCGGAGAGATTGCGGCACAGGTAGGGACTACCCCGGCGGCGTGGCACGCCGGGGTTTTCTCCCTGATCCGACAGCTTTCCGAAACGGTGATCCTGCCGATTGCCGGAATGGTGCTGACCTTTGTTGCCACTTATGAGCTCATACAGATGCTTTTGGAAAAGAACAATATGCACGAGGTTGACGTTGCGAACCTCTATAAATGGATGTTCAAAACAGCCTGTGCAATCTTAATCCTGTCAAACACATTCAATATCGTCATGGCCGTGTTCGATGTCTCGCAGAGCGTTATCGCACAGGCAGGCGGGCTCATTCAAGGCTCTACCGATGTTTCGGCGGATATGCTTGCCGAACTGGAAACCTCGCTGGAGGCGATGGACTTGGGGCCGCTTTTGGGGCTTTGGCTGCAATCTGCGCTCATCGGCTTCACGATGAAAGCAATGGGGATTATCATTTTCGTCTTGGTGTATGGCCGGATGTTGGAAATCTATCTGCTGACCAGTCTGGCCCCCATCCCCGTTGCTACGCTTTCCAACCGGGAGCTTGGCGGCACCGGGCAGAACTACATCAAGTCCCTGTTTGCCGTAGGCTTTCAAGGGCTGCTGATCCTCGTATGTGTTGCAATTTACGCGGTGCTCATTCAAGGCATCGCAACAAGCGGCGATCCCATTGGGGCGATTTGGGGAACTGTGGGCTACACGGTTCTGCTTTGCTTCATGCTCTTTAAGACCGGGAGCATTGCCCAGCGTATCTTTGGCGCTCATTAACAGGAGGTGGTGCTTATGCCGAGAAGATACGGGGCAGACGGAACGCGCTTATGGAATGGAAAAACGCCGGAGGAGTTTACTGAGGCAGACGCTTACCGCTTTATGGCGGAAACAGAGGCCGTCCTGCAAAGAAAAGAGTTGATGGACGACCCCGCCCAGCCTGCTCCGGCAAGCGGAAAGGAGGAATTTTATCTGAGTAAGAAAGACGATGTATTGCTGACCCCGGAGCAGATTGCTGCGGAGGAACGGCGCTGGCTGTTTGATGCTCCCATCGCGGAGCTTGCAGAAGTCAAGGGCGTTAGCATTGATGAGGCAGTAAAAATGCGGACAGATGCTGTCTTGCAGGAGGCGGTTGTTCCGATCACGGTATCTGTCCGCCCGATTGAGCCGCAGGGAAAACTGATCGGCTTCGCCAGCGTCAATTTTGGCGGTGTGGTCATCGACGATTTTAAGGTTGTGGACGGGAAAAACGGGATTTTCCTCGGCGCTCCCTCTAAACCTGATCCTGCCAGCCGGACGGGATACCGGGCTACGGTTCGGATTCCTGACCGAGCCACACAGGAACGGATCAATGCGGCTGGTGTGGAGGCGTATCATGCGGCAGTGGAACAGCTTGTTGCACGGGCCCAGGCGGTACGGCCTGCCCCAATCAAGGAGCAGATGGCCGAGGCTGCAAAGCAAGCGGGAAAAGAAAACGCTGCCCGGCCTGCGCCTGCCAAGGCAAAGGAGGCCCGTAATGACCGATAGCCGCACTTTGGGACAAAGTATCCCGAAGGAGGGCTTGTTTCTCATGGATGGCATTGAGGGCCTGCGCTCCCTGCCCAAACATAGCGTGGATATGCTGTTGACTGATCCGCCTTACGGCACAACCCGGAATTATTGGGATGTGCCCCTGACGCTCCCAGAGCTGTGGGAGGCAGTGAAATGGGCGGTCAAGCCGAATGGCGCAGTGCTGTTTTTCGCACAGTGCCCCTTTGACAAGGTGCTGGGCGCATCCAACCTCGCCATGCTCCGCTATGAGTGGATTTGGTACAAAGAGCGCGGAACGGGCTTTCTCAATGCAAACCGGGCTCCGCTGAAAAAGTCCGAGAACATCTTGGTGTTTTACCAAAAGTCCCCGGTCTACAATCCACAGTTTACTTACGGCAAGCCATATACCCGTGTTCATTCCCGAAGCGGTACAAGCTCTAACTATGGGAAATTTGAACGGCAGGGCTCAGAGTCCAACGATGGCCGCCGCTATCCCGGAAATGTGCTTTTTGTGCCTACGGTGTCCGGCGGCATCCATCCCACACAGAAGCCCGTGGAGCTTTGTGAGTATCTGATCCGCACCTATACCCGCCCCGGCGAATTGGTCGCGGACATTTGCGCGGGCTCCGGCACAACCGCGATTGCAGCTATCAACACAGAACGTCGCTTTGTATGCTTTGAAACGGCCCCGGCCTTTTATGCCGCAGCCAGTGAGCGTATTCGTGCGGCGCAGGCAGTAAAAAGCTCCGGCGAGAAAGGAGTGTAATTATCCAGCAGTATTCTATCATTTACGCCGATCCCCCTTGGCGCTACTCGGCTAAGAAAGTACAGGGCGCGGCGGAAAATCATTATCCCACTATGAGCATTGAGGATTTATGTGCGTTGCCTGTGGCTGATCTTGCAGCCCCGGACAGCGCACTCTTTTTATGGGCTACTTTCCCGCAGCTCCCGGAGGCGCTCCGGCTGATCGAGGCTTGGGGCTTCACCTATAAATCCGTTGCTTTCGTCTGGCTGAAAAAGAACAAGAAGGCGGATAGCTGGTTTTACGGCCTTGGCTTCTGGACAAGGGGCAATGCAGAAATCTGCCTGCTGGCAACCAAGGGCCACCCGAAGCGGCAGGCTGCCAACATCCATCAATTTATCGTTTCCCCGATTGAGGCCCACAGCAAAAAGCCGGACGAGGCCCGCGACAAAATTATTTCCCTGATGGGCGATCTGCCCCGCGTGGAGCTCTTTGCCAGGCAGACCCCGCCCGGCTGGGCTGTATGGGGGAATGAAGTAACACCAACCATCCCGGACTTTGGGACACATTGTCCCGAAGTGCAGAAAGGAGTGTGATCTATGCCCTATGTAAACGTACCAAACGATTTATCCAAAATCAAAACAAAGATGGCTTTCAACCTCACCAAACGCCAGCTTGTCTGCTTCGGCAGCGCGGGCGCAGTGGGGATTCCGGCCTATCTGCTGACCCGTGGCACCCTCGGCAATACCGGGGCGATGTTTCTCATGCTGGGAATTATGCTCCCGGCGTTCCTGCTGGCCATGTATGAAAAGGACGGCTTACCCTTTGAAAAGGTGGTGCGGAATATCATCCGGGCCAAGTTTCTAAGGCCGGGGATCAGGGCCTACCGAACCGAAAACATTTATGCGCCCTTTGCCGGGCCGGGCGCTGGAAAGGAGGATGTGATTGAAAAACACAAAGAAGAAAAACGGAGCCGCCGCCAAGGGTAAAGGCCGGGCGACCCTGTCTGCTCAGCAGACAATCCCGTATCTGTCCATGCACCCGGACGGTGTGTGCAAGCTCCCGGGCGGGCTCTATACAAAAACCGTGGAATATGAGGACATCAATTACTCTGTGGCCTCCACCGAGGATCAGACTGCCATATTCAGCGGATGGAGTTCATTTCTCAACTACTTTGACAGTTCGCTGCCGTTCCAGCTTTCCTTTATCAACCGTCGTTCCCATTCCCGCAGCCGCTATCAAGTCAATATCCCGAAAGCGGATGACAACTATAACAGCGTCCGGGATGAGTTTACCGGGATGCTGAAAAATCAGATTGCCAAAAGCAATAACGGCATTGAACGCTCAAAATACATCACCTTTGGCATACCCGCCGAGGGGATTGCGGAGGCACGGCCCCGTCTGGAGCGTGTGGAGGCCGATGTCATGGGAAACTTTAAGCGACTGGGCGTTCCCTCGGAGCCGATGGACGGACGGGCCCGCCTTGCGCTGCTTCATAGCCAGATGCACCCGGGGAGCCGTGAGGCGTTCCGCTTTTCGTGGAAAGACATCCCGCAAACCGGGCTCGGCACAAAAGACTTTATTGCCCCGGACAGTCTCGACTTCCGCCAGTCCCGAACATTCCGTATCGGCCAGTATTGGGGCGCGGTGTCCTATTTGCAGATTATGGCATCGGAGCTTTCGGATAAGCTGCTGGCGGAAATCTTGGAGCTGGATGCGGAAATGACCGTGACCATGCACATTCAGACCGTGGATCAGCTCAAGGCAATTAAGACCATCAAAGGGAAAATCTCGGACATCGGAAAAATGAAAGTGGAGGAACAGAGAAAGGCTGTGCGCTCCGGCTATGACCCGGATATTCTTCCCCCTGACCTGATCACATTCAGCAAGGACGCAGCGGAGCTTCTGGCTGATTTGCAATCCCGCAATGAGCGAATGTTTCTGCTGACCTTTACGGTGGTAAACCTTGCCCCTACTCGCCAGCGGCTGGAAAACGATGTGTTTACCGTGGGCGGTATCGCGCAGAAATACAACTGCGCTCTGCGCCGTCTGGACTGGCAACAGGAACAGGGCTTTGTTTCTTCGCTGGCCCTTGGTTACAACGAGGTAGAAATCCAGCGCGGTATGACAACCAGCTCCACAGCCATCTTTATCCCCTTTATGACAAGGGAGCTCCGCATGGCGGGGCAGGCTCTCTACTATGGCATGAACGCACTTTCTCACAATGTCATCATGGCTGACCGCAAAAAGCTGAAGTCGGCAAACGGGATGTATTTGGGTTCTACGGGCTCCGGCAAGAGCTTTGCTGCAAAGCGTGAGCTCTTGAATGTGTTTCTTACCATTCCGCAGGATCGGATTATCGTGGTTGACCCGATGGGCGAATACGCTCCGCTGGTGCGAAGGCTGGGCGGCCAGGTGATCGAGATTTCCCCGGACAGCCCGCACCACCTCAATCCGATGGATGTGGAGCTCAATATGGCCGCCGGAGAAAGCCCGCTTTCCATGAAGGCGGATTTTCTTTTGTCCCTGTGCGAGCTGGTGGTCGGCGGCAAGGAAGGCTTGCAGCCCATTGAAAAGACGGTCATTGACCGCTGTGTGCGTTTGGTGTACCGGGAGCAGGCACTCGGATTGGAAACCGCAAAAACACCGCTGTTACAGGATTTGTACGAAGAGCTCTTACGCCAGCCGGAGCCCGAAGCCCGGCGCGTGGCAACTGCCTTAGAGCTTTATTGCACAGGCTCCCTCAATCTCTTTAACCATCCTACCAACGTCAAGACGGACAGCCGTGTGGTGTGCATCGTTCTGAAAAACATGGGCGAAAACCTTAGAAAGATTGCAATGCACATCACAAATGAGTTTGTTTCGCAGGCGGTGGATCAGAACTTCCACGAGGGTGCGGCGACTTGGTGCTACTTTGACGAGTTTCATATCCTGCTCCGCGATCCGCTGACAGCCAGCTACTTTGTGGCAGTCTGGAAAATGCTGCGTAAAAAAGGATGTGTGCCGTCTGCTTTGACGCAGAACGTCAAAGACCTTTTGGCCAGCCGGGAAATCGAGAACATTCTGGACAACACGGATTTTATGATCCTGCTTTCGCAGGCGCAGAGTGACCGTACCATTCTGGCAAAACAGCTCGGTATTTCCGAGCATCAGCTTTCCTATATCACACACAGCAATTCCGGCGAGGGGCTGTTGTTCTATGGAAATGTAACCATTCCGTTTGTGGATCGGTTCCCTCGCGGAGAAATCTATGACCTGCTGACTACCCGCCCGGAGGATATGAAGAATGAAACGAAAAACGAATAAGACCAAGGAGGAGGCTTGGTCGCAGACCGCCCACGCCCCTGACGGGGAACAGCCCGGGCCGGAGGCTTCCGACACTTCGGGACAAAGTGTCCCGAAGTCCAAGTTCCGCAAAAAGAGCCAGCAGGAACAGGCTGCGGCGGCAAAGCTCCACATGGAGTCCCAAGGCGAAAAACTGGAACAGGCCCGGGAGAAGCTGGCAAAGCAAAAGCCGCCGAAAAAGCCCGGCCCGGTAAAACGCATAGGCCGTGTTGCCAGCGGTTCCGTTCACAGCTTCGTGCATGGCAAGATTTTTGAAGTGGAACAGGAAAATGTCGGCACAGAAGGCGCACACCGTTCTGAGCTTGTGGGAGAAACCGCGCTGCGGCATGGCTCCCGCTTTGTGCGTCGTAAAGTCCGGGAACATCCGGCAAAAGTGGTACGCAAGGCCGAGGCCCGCTATACCAAGTACACGGCGGACTACCATTTTCACACCGCCGCACAGGAGCACCCGGAGCTGACGAAAAATGCGCTTACCCGCTACTGGCAGAAGCAACGGCTCCGCAGGCAATATCGCAAGCAGGCAAAGGAGGCTGCAAAGCAGGGCGCGGCTGCGGCTGGGAAAACTGCCACAGCCACAGAACGCCTGACTGCCCGGGCAGTGGAATTTGTCAAAAGTCATCCCGCAGGTGCCGTGGTTGCGGTGCTCTGTGTGTTACTCCTGTTTGCTATGCAGTCCTGTTCCTCTACCATGCTTATGCTGGGGAACGCCGGGGCCAGTGCATTAGGGGCCAGCACCTATCCTTGCGAGGATCGTGATATGCTGGCCGACGAAGCCGCCTATTGTGCGCTGGAAGATGATTTACAGCATTATCTGGACACCTATGAAAGCACCCATGACTATGACGAATACCACTTCGATCTGGACGAAATCGAACATGACCCCTATGTGCTGCTTTCTCTTTTGTGTGCGCTCCATGAGGGACAATGGACAATAGATGAGGTACAGGGAACGCTGCAAATGCTGTTTGACCGCCAGTACATTCTCACGGAGGATGTGGTGGTGGAAACCCGGTATCGCACAGAAACCGACACATGGACGGACGAGGACGGCAACTCCCATACGGACACCTATCAGGTGCCTTACGACTATTACATCTGTACGGTCACGCTGGAGAACTTTGATTTATCCCATGTGCCCGTATATGTCATGGGCGAAGAGCAGCTTTCACGGTATGCCATCTATATGGCAACGCTGGGAAACCGCCCCGATCTATTCCCGGATTCTCCCTATGTGAACAAGTACATTACCGGGAAACCCGGTGATTACGAAGTGCCCGGAGAATATCTGGACGATGAAACCTTTGCCGCGATGCTTGCCGAAGCGCAGAAATACATCGGCTATCCCTATGTGTGGGGCGGCAGTTCTCCCGCCACTTCCTTTGATTGCTCGGGGTACGTTTCGTGGGTTATCAATCACTCCGGCTGGAATGTGGGCAGGCTGGGAGCCCAGGGGCTCTATAACATCTGTACGCCGACCAGTTCTCCCAACCCCGGTGATCTGGTGTTCTTCAAAGGCACCTATGACACGCCGGGCGTGAGTCATTGCGGGATTTATGTCGGTGACGGAAAAATGCTGCATTGCGGAGATCCCATCGGCTACGCAAATTTGAATACAAGCTACTGGCAATCTCATTTTTATGCCTACGGGCGTTTACCGTGACAGGAGGTTTTGAAATGGCAACTACCAAAAGCATGAAAATTCAGGCCGAGATTGATAAGGTCAAGGCCAAAATCAGTGAACAGCAGGCCCGGCTCAAGGAGCTGGAGCAGAAAAAGCTGGAGGCGGAAAACAGCGAGATCGTGGACATTGTGCGCGGTATGAGCATTTCCCTTACGGAGCTCCCGCTGCTGTTTGAAAAGCTGAAGGATGGAGGTACTTTGGGACAAAGTGTCCCGAAGTCCGAAGAAGAAAAGGAGGAAAACTGAATATGAAACACTTTCGTATGTTGGCGGCGGGGCTTTGCTCCGCCGTTCTTTTATGCGGCTTTGCAATCCCGGCCTATGCCTATTCGGACGGCGGGAATGAGGAACCGCCTGTTGTGGAAGAAACTCCGGCCCCGGAGCCAGCGCCTACCATTACCCCGGGCGAGGGCTTTTCGGAGGATGGAAACCTTGTGACCCGCGATCTGCTCTACGATGCTGCAACCAACAAACAGTTCATCACGGTGGAAACCAGCGGCGGCAACACCTTTTACATTGTCATTGACTATGACAAGCCTGTGGATGAGGACGGCGAACAGTATCACACCTACTTTTTGAACATGATGGATGAAGCCGATCTGCTGGCGGCACTGGAGGCCGCTGGCGGAGAACTTCCGGCCTGCTCCTGCACAGAAAAATGTGCGCCCGGAGCCATCCATACGGATTGCGAGGTCTGCGCGGTCAACATGACCGAGTGTGCTGGCACAGCTCCCGAACCCGTTCCGGTGACGGAACCTGCGGAGGAGCCGGAACCCGAGCCCCAGCAGAAAAGTAATATCGGGACGCTTCTGCTGATCTTGGCAGTGGCTGTGCTGGGCGGCGGTGCAGGCTGGTACTTCAAAATTTACCGCCCGAAGCATGAAAAAGCTGCTGTACCCGAAGAGGATTACAGCGAGGAACTGGCTGATTATGACGATCCCGAGGACGATGGGCCGCCTTGGGACGAGGACGATACCGAGAGCGAGGATAATGAATGAGATTTACCAACAACCCCTATGAGGGATTTATGAAAGAAAAAAGCTACTTTAAGGGTGTGCCGCCCAGCCTGCCGCCGAAGGGCTCCCGTTGTGACGGCTGCCCTTACTGGCGCGGGATCGGCTGCGTGTTCTGCTACCGGGAGCAACTCAAACCACCGGGCAACGGGAGGTGATGCTGTGGGCCGAGAACTGACCCGGACAGAAAAAACGGCAATCCGCAGGCTGGTATCAAAATGGTGTGCCAACTATGACCGGGACTGCGGCTGCCTGCCGCTGGATTGCGAGTGCTATATGTTTGGGAAATGCTGGACGGGGGCTTATTGCCGCTACTTCCGCGAGGCAGTTCTGCCCCTTGATCCGGCGCTGGAGGCTGCGCTGCTGGCAGAAGGGCCAAGGCCGAATTTCAAGGCTTGCCCGGTATGCGGCAGAGCCGTGGCTCCTGATGGACGGCAAACCTATTGTTCGGCGGCCTGTGCAAAGGCGGCACACCGCAGACAGCAGCGGGAATATATGCGAAAAAAGCGGGGCTGATGTGTTGACAATTAGGACACCCCAAACCCGCCTGTGACAAGGCTTTTTAAGGCCCTTTTCTGCGGGAGGCGTATGTTTCTACGTCCGCCCCTGTTTCCGTGAGATGCTGTCAACATTTTAGCTGCCGGAGCTTTGGGACAAATTGTCCCAAAGCTCCGGCTTTTGTGGAAGGAGGTACTATGCCGAAATATTATCCGATCAATGAAGAAGCCGCAAAGCGGGCAAAAGATATGAACAGCTTTTCTGACTATCAGCCGGGCTCCGCTACGGCGAGCTACCGGGCAATGGTCGATGAAGCGTATGCAGCGGCGGAACGCCAGAAAGCCCGTGTCGATCCCATGTACCACGATAAGATTGACGCTCTGGTGGATCGCTATGCCCGGAAACTTGCGGAAAATCTGAATGAACGCAATGTGATTGATGCCCGGGTGCCCTCTATTCTGATCTCCGGGGGCGGCAATTTCCCTGTGACAAAAAAACACAAGCAGAACGCCGCCCGGGATCGCAACTATGGAGAGTATGCGGAGATTTCAAAGCTGCTTGATAAAATCCGCTCTGTTGGAATGGGTGGGATCAGCGCGGATGACGATCTGGCCGTGGAAAAGCTGACAAAAAAACTGGAGGGGCTGGAGTCCCAGCAGACCACCATGAAGGCGGTCAATGCGTATTTTCGGAAACACAAAACGCTGGACGGCTGCCCGGAGCTTACGCCGGAGCAGGCAGAAAAGCTCAAAGCAGATATGGCGCAGTCATGGCACTTGGACAAAAGCAAGCCATACCCCGCCTATCTGCTTTCCAACAACAACGCCAACATCCGCCGTGTGCGCCAGCGCATTGAGGAACTGAGCAGCCGCTCCGAGTTTGCTGGCTGGACATTCCCCGGAGGTGAGGCAAAAATCAACGAGGCTGAAAATCGTTTGCAGCTTATTTTTGAGGAAAAGCCCGATGCCGATCAGCGGCAGGAACTGAAAAGCAACGGCTTTAAGTGGGCTCCCAGCCAAGGGGCATGGCAGCGGCAGCTTAACCAGAACGCTATCCGTGCTGCGGCCCGGATAGACTTTCTGCGACCCGAGGACGGTACAAGCCCCTATCAGCTCCAGCCGTTTGTGAAAAGAGAAAATAAAGAAATGTCTCGATGATGGGAGGTGTACTATGGACAAAAATCAAGGCTATGCTATTTTGAAGGCGGTCATGCTGGAAAATGGACGAGGATTTGCATTGGGCGAACATCCCACCGCGCCATCCCGCTATGTCACATGGGCCTGTTATGATGACAAAGACGGCCTGCGGCAGTACGAATGGGGTCACTATGGAAATGACCGTACCGCGATGGAACAGGATTTTACAGACCGGGTGCAGGACTATCAGCGTATTTATAACGTGGGGATCAGGCAGACCGAGGCTCCCGGTCTTTACAAGTATTATTCTACCCAGCGGCCTGTGGACATCGGGACATTCCCGAAGCCGCCTTATAACAAGCCGGATGAAATCTTCAATTACGATCAGCGCATCCCGGTGGAAAATGGCTCGTTCTTGGCTTGGGGCTATCTTACCTATACCCGCCCGCTAACGGAAAAACAGGCATCCGACTATGAGCTGCGTCCTGCGCCTGATAATCCCGACAGGCCCCGTCCGATTGCCGAGCAGATGAAAAACGCGGCAAAGTTGGCGGAGGCAGATCGCGGCTCGGAGGCTCCGGCTCCCCAGCGCAGGCAGCCTGACCGTGGCGATAGATAAGGAGGTGCGTATATGGAAAAGAAACGTGAACAGGATTTGTCTGTACTGGAGGCGCTGCGCCTGCACCGTGAATTTCATTTGCCGCGCCCCGTTCCGGCAGACGAACAGGAAAAGCCGCTGGATAAGGTAAAGGAGCCGCCCCGCGCCTGCCGCAGCCGGGAGCGTGAGGAACGATGACAAAGAGACGCCGCCGTCCGATCCATCTTCATGTGATGGTGTCGGAGGCGGAGCAGGCCCTGATTCAAGAACGTATGGCGGAGGCTGGCATCCGTAACATGGGAGCCTATATGCGGAAAATGGCCCTGAGTGGGTATGTGCTTCATGTTGACCTTTCGCCTGTTCGTGAGCTGGTTTCGCTCCAGCGGCGATGCTCCAACAATCTGAACCAAGTGGCAATTCAAGCCAACACCTACGGCGCAATTTATCCCGAAGAACTCGCGGCCTTGCAGCGGGACTATGCCGCGTTGTGGGGGCCGCTGTCTGATCTTTTGAAACAGCTCTCCGCGCTGGTAGAGCTCTGACCCATCCGGGGAGTGGTTGATACCGCTCCCCGGTTTTTTCTACTTCGGGACAAAGTGTCCCAAAGTAAAAATACTATTTGCCGGAAGGAGGGATTTCTACGGCGACCACCTACATCCGCCCTTATAAAACAGCGGCGGGAAAAAGTGCAATTCAAACGATGGAGGATCGTTTCACCTATGGCCTGAACCCGGAAAAGCTGGGAGCCGTATCTTCCTATCTCTGCGATCCGAACACGGCTCCCGCCGAGTTTCTTCTGGTAAAAAGTCAATACCTTGCAGAGACAGGCCGGGCCGTATCTCGCGGGGCCCTGTTCTTTCAGATCCGGCAGGCGTTCCTGCCCGGGGAGGTTACGGCGGAAGAAGCAAACCGTATCGGCTATGAAACGGCGATGCGCTGGACAAAGGGAAAGTATCAGTTCTTCGTCTGTACGCATACCGACAAGGCCCATATCCACAATCACATTTATTTCAATGCGACGGCCTTTGACCGCTCCCGGAAATTTCATAATTTCATTGGTTCGTCCTTTGCCCTGCGGCGGCTCTCTGACCGCGTGTGCATCGAACATGAATTGTCTGTTATCCAAAATCCGTGCCAGCACAGCAAGGGCCGTTTTCTCCACTACGGCCAGTGGATCGGTGAAAAGCCGCCCTCTGTCAAGCAGCGGGTACGGCTGGCTATTCTCGCCTCTTTGGAGAAAAAGCCCACAGACTTCGCCGACTTTCTTCGTCTCATGGAGGAGTCCGGCTTTGCGGTAAAACAGGGCCGCGGCGGTGTCATCTCATTCCTTGCGCCCGGGCAGGAAAAACCGACCCGGCTCCGGGCTTCTACACTTGGAACCGGATTTGACCCAGAGGACATCAAGGCGGTAATTGCCGGGGAACGTCCGCTCCCTGAACTGCCAGAGGAGCCCACGGTTCCGCCACGGCGAGTCAATCTCATCATCGACATTCAAGAGCGTATGGCCCAGGGCAAAGGCCCAGCCTATGAACGATGGGCCAAGGTCTACAACTTAAAGCAGATGGCGGCTGCGCTCCAGTATTTGCAGGAGCATCATCTGACAGACTATGCGGCGCTGACGGCCCGCACCGAGGCTGCTGTGGATCACTTTCACAAGCTGTCTGACAAGCTCCGCACAACGGAGGAGGCTCTTTCCAAAACCTCGGAGCTGATGGCTGCCACGGTGGACTATGCCAAGACCCGCCCGGTGTTTGATGGGTACAAGGCTGCGCGGTACAGTAAAAAGTATCTGGCCCAGCATGAAGCGGAGCTTGCCATTTACCGGGCGGCAAAGGATACCATGAACACCATACTGAACGGCGAAAAGCTCCCTAAGATTGAGGCACTAAAAAAATCCCGCCGTGAGCTGGCGGGACAAAAGAAAGAGCTTTATGCGGAATACCGCAAGGCCCAGGCGGATATGCGGCAGGCTGTGGCAATCAAGGCGAACATTGATCATCTGCTCGGCGTGACGGACGGGCGGGAAAATAAGGCCCAGGAGCGATAGCGACAGGCCGCAGACAACAGGCGCATAGCGCCGGGACTTTGGGACAATTTGTCCCGAAGTTCAAGCGGGTTTGGGGAGCTCTCCAACAAGCATTTTTGCGGGCCTGCGGCCAGCAAAAATTTCGGAGTGTGGCCACACCCGAATTGCTTGCCAAAACGCGCAACCCGCAACATGGCGCAAAAAAACGGAGGTTACGCTTTCTTTTACGTTTCCTCCGTTTCTTTCGATGCTTTCATCGCTTGGATTGTAGCTTCAACGATTTTCAATTCTCTTTCGTCCAAGGCGTTCAACATGGCATCAATCCGCTTTCTGCACTCGCTCCCGCTATTCTGGGACGGGTAAAAGTATTGATCCACCGATATATCAAACATTGTGACCATCTGATAAAAGGTGTTGAAGCTTGGATGCTGACCATCATTTTCATTATACATAATGGTACGCGGAGCGCGGTCAACAATATAGGCCAGTTGCTCCTGTGTCATGCCGCTGGCTTCTCTTGCCCGCTTGATGGCGAGCCCTATATCGTGAAAATCAAAGCGTCTTTCATCTCGTTCTATCTTCATAACATCACCTGATATGATTTTACATTTCATGTGATATTATTTGAACGACTGTATATTTCATACTACTGACTATTTAATTTCACATTCTTTTCTTCCAAAACTTGTATTGTTCGAGTCGAAGAACTATAATATACTCTATGGAGGTGCAGAATGGATTATATGACACTAAAAGAGGCCGCCGAAAAATGGGGCGTGACACCTCGTAGAGTAAATTACTATTGTGCTGCCGGGCGTATTCCTGGTGCTGTAAAGATGGCAACTATCTGGCTAATTCCAAAAGATGCGGAAAAGCCGATTGACGGAAGGACAAAACAAGGAAAGGAGTTGCGCCATGAATAAAATCCTGATTATAGATGATGACAGAGAACTGTGTGCCTTAATTAAGCGCAGCGTACAAACGGAAAATATAGCAGCCGATTTTTGTAATACCGGAAAAGAGGGCTTGCAGAAATTACAAGAGCAGGAATATCAGCTTGTAATACTGGATGTGATGATGCCCGGCATGGACGGGTTTGAAACTCTGGAAGAAATTCGCAAGGAGTACAGCTTGCCGATTTTGATGTTCACATCTAAAAATGACAGCATTTCTAAAGTGCGGGGTTTACGAGCCGGAGCGGACGATTATCTTACAAAACCGTTTGATATGGATGAACTGATTGCTCGTATTGCGTCTCTTATTCGCCGCTACACTCGCTTTAATCAGCAAGCCGACACCATGCAAAAACTGGATTTTGATGGATTGCAAATTGACCTTGAAATTCGTTCTGTTACGACGGGAAATGGCACTTTTGAACTTCCACCAAAGGAATTTGATCTGCTCCTGTACTGTGCAAAGCATCAAGGAAAAATTTTGACAAAACAGCAGATTTATGAGGAAGTTTGGGGCGAAGAATATTTCTATGATGACAGTAACATTATGGCGATTATCAGCCGGCTTCGTAAAAAATTAGAAGTCAATCCTTCAAACCCAAAGTATATCCAAACAGTCAAAGGGATTGGCTACCGCTTTAATAAGGAGGTGTAGCCAGTATGGAAATCATCGTTTTCTTGTCCATTATGATTGCTGTTGTGGCTGTGCTGACTTCCATTGTTCTCATTCGGCGCGTAAAAAAGCAAATCGCAGAAATGACCGATGCACTGGTTGATGTGAAAAACGGAAATGGCAACCGGCGTATTCTATCTGCAACAAATGAACTGACAGCACCTCTTGCCTATGAAATCAATGAGATCGTTGTGTCCTATGAAAGCAGACTTTCGATTGTACGGCAGACAGAAGAAACCAACCGCCAGCTTATGACGAGCCTTTCCCATGATGTGCGAACGCCCCTTACTACTCTGATTGGGTATCTTGACGCCGCACATAAAGGACTGGTCACAGGAAAAGACCGGGATGAATATATTGAAACCGCCCGCCGGAAAGCCCATGATCTGAAAGAATACATTGATGTACTTTTTGACTGGTTCAAGTTAAATTCCAACGAGTTTGCTTTGGAGATCCAGAGCGTTGAGGCCGCAGAGCTTACAAGAAATATCCTCATTGACTGGATACCGATTTTTGAGGATAAACAGGTTGAGTATGACATCGATATTCCCGAACAGCCTGTCCGGGTAAGATTGGATATGGACAGCTATATGAGGATTGTCAATAATCTCATTCAAAATGTAATCGCTCACAGCCATGCAGACAAAATCAAAATTGCCCTGTCAAAGAAGGAAAATAACATGGAGCTGCTGCTGGCGGATAATGGAGTTGGAATTGAGAAAGAAGATTTGAAACACATTTTTGAACGGCTTTATAAGTGCGATAAAGGTCGGTCTGAGAAAGGTAGCGGTCTTGGTCTTTCTATTGTCCATCAGCTTGTAGAAAAGATGGGTGGGAGTATAACAGTTGAAAGTTTGCCGGGAAAAGGAACTGAATTTATGTTGCTTTTTCCTTTGGAGAGTTAAGCGGGTTCCCGTCTTTATGGCGGGAGCCTTTGTCATTTTACTGGATTTCAAATTGCAAGGTTAATGCAAGGTTGCGGCAAGGTTAATGCAAGGTTGGCATGATAGAATACCTTACAGAACAGGAGGTTTTGAATATGGATACAAATTATATCATTGAAACAAAAAATCTGACGAAGCAATACGGCTCACAAAAGAGTGTGGCTGACTTAAATATCCATGTCAAGCGTGGGAGAATTTATGGTCTGTTGGGCAGAAACGGAGCAGGAAAAACCACAACCATGAAAATGCTGTTGGGTTTAACGAAGCCTACCTCCGGTGAGGTCAAAATCTGGGGAAAGTCTTTGCAGGGGAATGAAAAGAAGTTGCTGCCCCGCATTGGCAGTTTGATTGAGTCCCCTGGTTTTTATCCCAATCTGACCGGCACAGAGAACCTGCGTATCTTTGCGACCCTGCGGGGCGTACCAAACAATCATGCCATCAAAGATGCTCTGGATTTGGTAGGACTGCCCTACAAAGATAAAAAGCTCTTTTCACAGTATTCTCTTGGTATGAAGCAGCGGCTTGCTATCGCCCTTGCCGTTATGCACGATCCGGAACTTTTAATTTTGGATGAGCCGATCAACGGTCTCGATCCCATCGGTATTGCAGAAGTACGCTCCTTTATTCGTGAGCTTTGCGATGCAAGAGGAAAAACCATTTTAATCTCCAGTCACATTCTTTCGGAGATTTCCTTGCTGGCTGACGATATTGGAATTATCGACCACGGCGCATTGCTGGAAGAAGAAAGCCTTGCTGAGCTGGAGCAAAAAAGCAGTAAGCATATCCGGTTCACGCTCTCTGATACTGCACAGGCGGCAAGAATTTTGGAACGCAATTTCCATGAAACCAATTTTTCCATACAAGACGACCACAATCTGCGTCTACACAATATGGAGCTACCCGTGGGGAAAATTGTAACTGTTTTTGTAGAAAACGGATTGGAGGTATCAGAAGCACATACCTGTGAAGAAAGTCTTGAAGATTACTTCAAGCGTGTGACAGGGGGCGAAGGAATTGCTTAAACTAATCAAATGCGAATTTTTGAAATTGAAACGGAAGAAATTTATTCCGCTTATTATTCTGGCTGCTTTCCTGTTTCCAATCCCGCTGACTTATCTGATGACAACGCCCTCTATGATGGAGCGATATACGGATCGGGCAGATGCTTTCGATGGACTATTTAATATGGTGTTGGGATATGGTATCCAGTTTTTACTGCCCTGCATTATCGGAGTGATTGCCGCTATTCTGTTTTTTATGGAACGCGACAACGATACATTCAAAAATCTGCGTACAATTCCCGTAACCAGCACGCAAATGGTACTTGCAAAGATTATTGTCCTTTTTATCTTTGGAATTGTTTTTTGCGTGGCTTCTACCATTGCAACAATTCTTTGCGGAATTGGAACATTAGAAGTTTATGGAATTGGTTATAAGCTGTTTTTGGCGGTTGAAACGGGGATCTTCATTACGGCAGGAACACTCCCGTTGATTGTCCTTGTTGTCTTTTTCAGTAAGACCTATGTTTTTTCCATTTTGCTGTGTGTCTTTTACAGCGTTCTGAACATGAGTGCTACGGCATTATTTGACACACTGCCTAAAACTATGTTATGGCTTCTGCCCACGCCACTGACTACATTTTGGAGTGCAGGAGATATGGCGGCTCATGGAATAAAAATGGACTTGGAGCAAATGACAGGGCTAATTCCTTCAACATTTCAAGTTGTATTCATTCTTGGGATCATGGCATTCGTTTCGTTCTTACTGATTGACAGATTATATAAGCAGAGGGGGGAATAAACATGGTTCGCATTGTAAAAACAGAATTTTATAAATTGAAAAGGTATCATATCCTTTGGGCGGGCGTTGCACTCATGCTCCTATCCGTCCTGCTGACCTTGTTTACCTCTATGGCGAATGATGGTTCCGTTTGGGATTTCGCCTATCTTACAGAACAGGTCATCAAAAACAATATGTCCATGATTTTTCCGATGTGTATCAGCCTAATTGCTGGATATATGATTTCTCGTGAGCAGACGGATGACACACTGAAAAATATTCTGACTGTGCCGATCTCTTTTAAGAAACTATTGACCGGAAAATTGATTGTGTGCGGCGTATTGTCTATTATTTTCGGGCTGATATGCAGTCTGTTTACAATCATAGCAGAAATGATTGTGGGATTTCCCGGCTTTGAGATTTCCTTAGCTCTAAAAGCAGCTTTGCAGATTACTGCGGTTAATTTCTTTTTATATCTTGCGGTTCTGCCGATTATCGCTCTTACTTGTCGGAGGGCAGGTAGCTTTTTAGTCGGTGTAATCATTGCTTTTGTCTATGGATATGGAGGGATGTTTGCCGCAGGAAATATGACATTGGCAAACCTTTATCCGATTACCGCAAGTCTTGGAATGGTAGGCTACCGTAGCTATGATACCGCAGTCAACTGGAATATCGGAACCTGTTCTTGCAGTCTTGTGCTTGCTGTCGTTATTTCTGCCATCTTGATTTTGTGCATGAAAGAGCGAGAAGCAACTCAAACAAAGAAAAAGGCCAAAAAGGTAGTACCAAAGAAAGGCTGGTGATGATTTTATGAAGAAAATAGTTTTAGCATTAACATTCGTCCTTGTGGGAAGTTTTATGCTTGCTGGCTGTTCAAAAGATGAAATTCTCAATCATTACAATAACATTGTTCAGTCTGCGGGTTCCATAGAACTGACAGGGAAAGCGTCACTGCAAGGGGAAAAAGAAAAAGGAATTGATGATTATACAGGGACTTATACGGCTGATTATGCGAACTTTTCAGGTACAGAGTATTTGTTCGGAGGAACTTCCATAAAGAGAGAAGCCGGTAAAGAGCTGTCCATTGATTGCACCTTGGAGATTACGGAAGGTACTGCAAAAGTATTTTGGATTTCTGGATCTGATGAAGCAGTAACTTTGATTGAAACAACCGGAACTTATAGTGACACAATTACACTTCCTGATGGTGGAAATTATATCGGCATTGAATGTGAGAATTTCACTGGAAACATTGAATTAGATATTGAATAATACTCTGCCGGACGACGGCAAAAGAAAAAAGCCGTCGTAGAGCAGACAATTTGACACGCCCATTTGAAACGGCGGCTTTGATTTCAGAGCCGCCGTTTCTTTGCGTTTACACAAACCAATGACGACTTGCAGGGACACGGTAGCCGATTGGAGGTTATTTCGCCGTGTCCTTTTCTCTTTTTCGCAGTATCCATGATCTGCACCAGTTAAAAAAAGCGTAGCCCCTCCATCGGAGCAGTCCGGCTTTGAATGTGAAATTAAACAGTACATAACCGATAATATATTTTCGTGCGCTTGTGTGGCCTTGTGTCGCGCAGGCGTATTTTGCTTTCCAGACTTCGAGACAAAGTGTCCCGAGGTGCGGTGCCGTTCTCCGCCATTACTCCATTTCGTTTCCGACCAACCCCGAACAAACTGAAATGGAGGATTTTACGATGACTACTATCAATCTGAAAGATCTTTATTATTGGTACACGCAGGATCAGCTTATCGAAGTTTCTGACGAGGTTGCCGAGGTATTCAAGGCCGATGCCCGTTATGAAATGGCCTACCAGCGGCGGCTCTCCCGGCACAAGGCGCAGTATTCTCTGGACTGCGATGACGGGATTGAGTATTCCGCTTGCCTGCATGAGCCGACCCCGCAGGAGCTCCTTGAACGGATGGAAACCTTTCTTCGTCTGTGGAACGCTCTCAATTCTCTGCCGGAGATCCAAGGCCGTAGAATTGACGCACATATCATTCTTGGCAAGTCGATTAAGGAAATTGCCGAGGCCGAGGGCGTACATGAGGAGTCTATTCGCCAGTCGATCAAGCGTGGCCTTGAACGCATGAAAAAAACTTTTTGATTTTTTCTTCTTAACCCACTTGGAATTGATGAAAAAATGTCTCGGTTTATGAGAGGAGGTTTTCTTCCTAACGCAAGGGAATAACGGCAACCCTGAGTAAGTACGTGGAGCCAGACGGTGGGTGCGCGGTGACATTTCCCAAAAGAGATTGAGCGAACAACACCAACACTGTAAATGGGCCCGGCCATCCCAAGGCCATGATCCGGCGCTGAACAGATTGGCTGCCTGTTCCTCCGGGCTTGTCGCTTTACTTGCGTTGAGAGCGCCGCACAGAAAATAACGATTGTCTTTGGACAGGCCAAGTAAATATGTGCGGCGCTCTCTAATATTCAAAAACTATAATAAACCTCGAGACAAAGTGTCCCAAGGTGGAGTAAGGCAACAGGCCAGCATCCCGGTGGTGCTGGCCTGTTGCGTTTCCCCACCAAACAGCGGGAGGCGTTCTATCAATCTGTGAAGGAGGTTTACCGTGAAATTAACTACACAGGAACTTGAACAAATGAGAAGCGTTGACATTGGCGCGGTGGCTGCCGAGTCCCTGCCTGATGTGAGCGGTATGACCTTTGACAATGCGCTTTCCCGAAAGGAGCGCATCTCTCGATTTTTGCAGACTGTCAAAAATCCATACTGCTTTTGCATCGGTGGCGTTGGCGTGAAAATTGAATTTGCTGAAAGCGGGCCATCTCTCCAAGATAAGCTGACAGATTTCCTGCTGCGGCAAAGAAGCGGGCTGTAACTTCGGCTACAGCTCGTTTTGCTTCTTCGAGACAAAGTGTCCCGAAGCGGAGGCATCCTTGTTGTCCTCCCCGGACAGAGTTATAATATAAGTGTAATGTGATAGGGAAGGAGGAACAATGGCACGAGCAAAAAACAGAGGGTATCAGCAGAGTTTCTCTCCCTCTTACACAATCCGCCGCTGGCGGCTGGGCATCTATATCCGGCTTTCAAAGGAAGATTTGAAAAAAGGAAAAGACGATAGCAACAGCGTAAAGAACCAGCGTGACCTACTGAACGATTTTTACCGACGCAACATTGACGAGTTTGAAAGCATCACGGAATATGTGGATGATGGTCATACTGGAACGGACGCCAACCGTGAAGATTTTCAACGACTCTTGGCGGATGTCATGAGTGGTAAAATCAACTGCATTATAGTAAAAGACCTGTCCCGCTTCGCACGAAATTATAGCGATGCCGGAAGTTTGATCGATAACCTGTTTGTTCAAATGGGTGTTCGCTTTATCAGCCTTGCTGAGAATGTGGACAGCTACAAGAACCCCGACAGCGTTTCAAATATCATCGTTCCCATTACAAACGTGATGAACGATAATTACTGCTATCAGACTTCCAAAAAGATCCGGCAGGTATTTGACTACAAGCGGCGCAACGGCCAGTATATCGGAGCATTTGCTCCTTACGGCTATGTAAAGCACCCAAAGGACAAGCACAGGCTGATTGTTGATCCCGATGCTGCTGAAAATGTCAAACTCATTTTCACAATGCTTATTCAAGGGTCATCAAAACGTGCTATCGCGCTGTACCTGAATGAACACGGCGTACCGAGCCCATCGGCTTACAAGGTACAAAAGGGCTTGCCTGTTTCGACAAGAGGGTATGACGATCCTATGTGGGGAGCCCGCATGATCCACTCCATTCTTACCAATCCGACCTACACCGGGGATTTAGCCCAAGGCCGAAGCCGGGTGAAAAGCTACAAGGTACACCAGATTGAAGCTGTTCCACGCGAGGAATGGGTGGAAGTGGCTGGAACGCATGAGGCCATTATCGACTATGAAACTTTCGACAAGGTACAGGCTCTCTTACAGCGTGATACCCGTACTTCCCCGAAAGGCCGTGAGGTACATTTATTCAGCGGCTTTCTGAAATGTGCCGATTGCGGGCGGGCCATTACCCGATGCGTTGGCAAGAACAACAATGTATATTATTCTTGCTCAACCTATAAGAACCGTTCCCGGACAGCCTGTACCATGCACTCAATCAAGCATGAACGGCTGGAGGCTGCTGTTCTGTTCGCCGTACAGCATCAGGTACATTTGGCTGTTTCCTACTCGGAAATCGTTACGCAGATCAATTCCGCTCCAATCAAAAAAAGCCAGTCTTACCGACTGGACAATCTGATAGCTGCAAAAGAGCGGGAACTGACAAAGATAACACGCTACAAGCAATCTCTTTATCAGGACTGGAAAGACGGTGAAATCACCCAGCAGGAATACCGGGATATGAAGGCCGACTATGAACGGCAGACTTCTGATATTTCCGCAGTGCTCACTCGGCTGAACGCTGAACGCGCAGAACTGGCAAACGGTGTAGACAACGAGCATCCTGCACTGGTAGCCTTTATGAAGTATCAGAACATTGAAGCCCTCAACCGTGAAATCTTGGTTGAGCTTGTGGACTATATCAAGGTCTATGAAAACGGCAATATCAGCGTGAAATTCAAATTCGCTGACGAGCTCCACAAGATTGCAGAGTACATTGAAATTAACACTACGGAAGATACCGCAGTAGCGGGCTAACCCCCGCTACAAACCCCTTTGACAGTGTGTTTTCCTAATAGGCGCTAATCATATTAAATTCACCTTGAACTTTTATATCTGGATGTTTTTCTATATATTTTTCTGCTTCAGAATAATCATCCAGTTTTCTGCATATTCTAAATAAAGTTCTTACAGTGACCTTGTCATGATCATATGCTAACATAGCAACAATAATTTCTAACGCCTCTTTATATCTTCCCTTTTTCTCCATTGAAGATACAATAGACTTGTCTATTCTTCTATTATCAATATTATGACCAATACCTAAAATCTTATAATACAAAATATAAACTTGAAAAGTATTTTCAATATTATGAAGATATGATATTGCTTTATTAAAATTTTTATCACTCCTAAATAAATCAACTTGTGGTAACTTCATATAATGAGATATAATTTCACATATAGCCACTATTACATCCTGATTCTTTATTTTTGTATCTAAAATTTTCTGAACTTTTAATAAATAACCATTTATATCTTGGATCACCTTAGAATACCGATTCAGAAATTGCGCAAAATTTCTAACATATTCCACATTGTTATCTATTTTCTTTAAAAATTCTATATATGCCATTCCCGCAGCTTCATAATTATGTTTTTGAAAATATAAATCTCCTAAAAATTTTTCAAAAATATTTTCTTCTGGATACATTGCCTTTGCATCTAAAGCTATTTTTATAGCCTCATCGATATTACCATAATTTCTGCTTTTAGAAATTCTTCTTGAATAACTATATTTTGATATATTTTCCATCTTTATCTCCATAATTATTTTCTTACCATTATTTATTATACCAATTATAATATAACCTGTATACCGAAATTTGTATTCTATTTCATCTTAACCTAACAAAATGGTTCCACTAGCTCTTCATAATTATCTTTCTAATAATCATACATTTTTTGTATTTATGTTTTTTTTGTATTTATGATTTTTTTTGTATTTATGATTTTTTAAAATTGACTTTACATTTTTTTAATAGTATAATCAGCATAATAAGTGAGGTGATGAAATTTGAATATGGGATATAGAATCAGGAAACTCAGAAAAACTTTGGATTTAACACAAAAAGAATTTGGCAGCCGGATCGGTATAAAAGGAAATACGGTTGCTCAATATGAATTAGGTCGAAGTAATCCTGTTGATTCTGTTGTTTCCTTAATTATCCGTGAATATAATGTTTCAGAAGAATGGCTTCGCAACGGCGAAGGAGAAATGTTTAGACCTACTCCATCTAGTGCACTGGAGCAATTAGCAAAGGACTATAACCTGTCAAATGCTGCTTCTAAAATCATTGAAAAATTTGTAACCTTGAAACCGGAAAAAAGGAAAGAATTATTAGATCTCTTTCTTGAAATTGCAAAAGTTCTCGAAGAAAGTGATATTGACACAAGCACTCCTGCTATACCAGAAAACCAATTTCCTAATTTTTCACAGGATTCACTCATTGAAACCATTCGGCAAAATGTTCCAAAAACTCCTGAAGAATTAGAAAAAAGGTTTCCACCAGTAGAACCTAGATCCAACACTAATACAGGTTAGCTGCTTTTAAATGCACCCGACCTTTACAGTTTTATCAGATTAGTAGATAAATTTTTGTCCTTCCGTTAAAGTTTAAATTGTAATACAGAATCTTCCCCTTTACATAATACAGTGCATAAATACTACTTTCATCGTAAATTATGTATTTTGTTTTCACTTATACCACACCTTTCCAGCAAAGGACGGGTGTAGTGATATTATAACTGTAAGTAAAGAGATTGTATTATTTAACATGACACTTTTAATTTGATTTTCAACTAAACAAAAAATAGCCGGTCAATGACTGCAATCACTAACCGGCTTAATACCAGGCATCCGAAAACGGCTTTCCAGTATTAGAAATAAGCAAAATTTATTATACCATTGAAAGTCGCAGAAATCAATCGGCTTTCTTTTTGTACCCTTTTTTCGATCCTGGGGAAAGGACTTCTTCATGGCTTACGCAAAGAACAAAGTTGTCAAATTATGGACTCAAAAAAAAGCTGCTCTTTATGTCCGCGTATCCACCCGGTACCAGGTTGACAAGGACAGTCTTCCTTTTCAACGAAAAAAATTAAAGGAATACTGTAAATTTTTGGAGATCGACAAATATGTAATCTTTGAGGATGACGGGTATTCAGCCAAAAATACTGACCGTCCACATTTTCAAGAAATGATGTCACGCATCCGTACCGGGGAATTTTCCCATGTCATTGTATGGAAAGTTGACCGTGTTTCCAGAAATCTTTTAGATTTTGCTGCAATGTATCAGGAACTGAAAGATCACAAAGTTACTTTCATCTCTATGAATGAACAATTTGATACTTCTACTGCGATCGGTGAGGCTATGCTGAAGATTATCCTGATCTTTGCAGAGCTTGAACGTAACATGACATCTGAACGTGTCACCGGCATTATGTTAGATCGTGCAGAGCAGGGACTATGGAACGGAGCCCGGATGCCAGTAGGATATCGTTGGAACGAACAAACCAAGTTTCCTGAACCAGATCCGGAAGAAGTTAAAATTGTCCAACTCATTTTCGACCGATATGAAGAATGGCGATCCAGTATAAAAATCGCAAGATTCCTTAACAATAAAAATTTCAAATCCAAGCGCGGCGGTGAATGGACATCAAGACTCATTTATGATATTATCCGAAATCCCTTTTATATTGGCACTTATCGTTATAATATGCGCGAAAGCGGCCGTGGTCCTTTAAAGCCGGAAAGTGAATGGATTGTCCGTGAAAATAACCATCCTGGTATTATCTCCAAAGATCAATTTGATCGCTGCAATAAAATCATGGATGAAAATGCATCCCGTCGTGACACCTCTGAAATGCGCGCTAGGAAATTCGTACACACATTCTCCGGACACTTAGTCTGCAGTAATTGCGGCTCAAACATGATTGCGTGTAAAGACCATGCCAGAGCAAACGGGTGGCGCCCTTCCATTTATCGCTGCGCAAAACGCTCCCGGATGATGACCTGTGACAATTCCAAGACAGTAAATGAAACATATCTTGGAACCTTTGTCTTTAACTATATTGCCAATCTTGCCAGAGTTCAGAAAAACTTTACAAAGATAACATCTACCGAAAAGCTTGAATCCGAGCTTTTAAAAGGAGAAGCATTCGAGGCTGTTTCCGGAATCATCCCTGACAGCTTAAATTCAACATTTCAGGCACTTTTATATAGCAACCTGGGAAATGGAACATATGTCCCTGACATTGCTCTTCTAAGCAAATTTGATGAGGTTCAGGATCATAATCAAATAGACCTGTTAAATACAGAAATCGAGAAATCTAAAAATGCTATCACAAGATTAACAGACGTATATTTATATGATCCTGCTTCTATGACCAAAGAGGAATTTGCAGCAAAGAAAAAGGAACTGATAAAGAAAATTGAAGAAATGGAACATCAACTTGCGGAACTCCTTGATAATTCTGAAGATAACGATCTGACAGATCTGTCATTTATCAAAAAGGCTTCCGCTTTCCTGGTAACTCAAAGAATTGTTTCAAAATCATTTATAGATTATGTTCAAATGGCGCAGGAACTGGATAACGAAATTTTAAAAAACTTTGTTGATCAAATCGTGGATCGGATTGTCATTAAAGATGGACGCATTCAGTCAATAACCTTCGTGAATGGATTAACACATGAATTTTTTTATAGCAGACCTGCAGAACTTCCTGTCTGCAAAAAATGCGGCGGTCGTATCGGATCTACCTGTGGCTGCCGTACAAGAACATTTTCTTTTAATGGTAAGCGTTATCAGCGAATAAAAGTCGGCGATCCACGCGATGCTCTCTACGGTCAGAAAAATCCAGTCTGCCCGGAATGTTATGCAAAGGAAGGTCGCTGGCACCACTGGCTATGTGGAATTGAACTATGCCCGATCTGTGGTAAGCCACTTCAAACGTGTGAACATGGGTCAAATGGGAAAAGCAATTTTACATTCAATCAATTATGAAATATTTCACGAAGCACGTTAATACTGCCTTACAAATAAATCTCCCTATAAATTATTATTCATATTTTAGTTAAAAGCGGCCACTCATTGACAAAATGAGTGGCTATTTGTATATCTTGTTATTCTTCCTATCTAATCAAGCGCATATAATCCCCACTATAAAAACTATTACTGCACATACATCTACACGCACAGCATTTTTAAATAGCTTGTATTTAAGAATTGTAATTTGGCTATTTATCAGTACTTCTGTTGCTAAATCATCACATTGTTCTCTTTCATTCGCATTAATATTTATATGGTACCTATTTTCAACAGAATTTATATACATATTTTTATCCTGCATTTTCGCAATGTCTCCATAAAAAATAAGATTTGCATTTGCAGCCATTCCATTTTGGTTTGTTTGGGTTTTATTAGATAAATTAGGATAAAACGACCATAGACAGAATACAGATGAAACCAATAAAATAATACAGGTTAATGAACAAAAAACCACATTCATATTACTGACTTGTGTACAAACTGCCATAAGAGCAATATTTAATGCCACTAAAGCACCATTTTTTGCCTCTGAAAATGAAAGCCAATAATTTGTTCTTTCTAATTGTTCTTTTAAATATTCTTTCATAATGTCTCCTTCAATTATTCGTAAAATATAAATCAAAGTTGCGAAATACCATTCTCAATGTCTGTTCAAAATCGGTAACTGCATTATCTTTAAATTTGTTAATTTCCTCTTCGCCAATCCATTCAATTCTGTCATGTGATTTTTCTGCCCTAAATGCCTCATTTTTTAATGGCTTGTTTACTTTTGCCACAAATATGATACCCTTTTTTATACTACCATGACTTGTTAACTCATATACTGCAATTGGAATTGGCTGCCGTTCCTGACGTTCTTCATCTAAAATCAATTCGATTTCTAATCCAAACATATTTTTATAATATTCCGTTATTGTATTAACAAGACTATTATCACTTGACAATTTAGCACATCCAAACTCCCACTTTTCAGGATTTGTACTATGTTCTTTTGCTCTATGGGTAATCATAACTTTTCTTTCTTCAACATCGCAACATACAACCGCACAGTGAATTTCCAACGGACAAGCATATGCCCCAACTGTTGATTTCAATATATCCCGCGATAATATCTCCATTATATATAATATTTTTTTCTCTAAATTTTTATCTATAAGAATCTTTCTCAATGCAGTATCTATTTCATACATCTCATCCGCTAATAAATAGCTCCCCATATCCTCATGATCGAAATGCTCTCCTGTTTTTTTTCTTCTCCATCGTTGAAAATATTTATTAATCATTTCATTGTTATCAGTTTCATCATAACGAAAACTATTATTAAAATCAAATTTAGCTTTTTCCTTTGATTGATTCTGATTAACTTCTGCAACTATTTTAGAACTATGAAACCAAATAATAGGGTACAATGTCTCATTCCATACCCCTTTCAATCTTACATAATCAATTATGAATAATTCATCTTTTTTTCCAATATCCATCAAAATATATGCTAATTCAAAACTGACAACCAAACGTCTGTCCTGAGTATATGATTTAAGTCTAAAACCAGCATCAATATCTCTCCCTAAATATTCTGTGATAATTTGATTTTGTGAACTGGCAGAATAATTAAACTTTATACATTCATATGGTGAATCTAATTTATTATTCACGATTGCAATCCATGCTGCAGCTTTTATTGAAAGTGGATTTTGCATCATTAATATTTCAATCTCACTTTTTTGAATACTTTGTCCTTCCAAAGTTTCAAAAAATTTTCCTGTTTTTAATGATCGAGATGTTCTTTGTGTTACTTCAAATATTGCATCAACAGCATTACCTATTTCTTGTTTCGAATATACTGTCAAAACAAATATCATTTCATCTCCAATAACACGCCATAACACACATGATGACAATTCTGGCATTTTAAATACACGTGCTCTTATATCCTCCAATAATCCCCTTATAACAATCGGCCAATTTCCAGTTAATGATTTATACATGGTTGAATTAACTATATCAAAAGAAAAGAACAGACTTACTTTAGGAATGTAAATCTGTTCTTCATGAATTTCCTGCTTAGACTCATCATTTTGTGCACTAACAATGGCTTCTGGTTTTTTTAAATCATCTGTATATACTTCTTTTAATTTTATATTTTCCATAATTATGCAAGATACCCTAGAAATCTTCCTCTGTTTATTGCTGCTGCCATAGAAACATTAAAATGCTTTGCTACTTTTGACATATCCACCATATTATTTTCTGAATATTGGTCTAAAACCCTTTTATATGCAACTTGAGGCATCAGCAATGATGCAGCAAACTCATTTGCCTGATACTCCTGTTCGGATGTACCAAATCTCCTATATACAGTTTCATTTTGCGTTTGCCATAAATTTCTATCTATAATAAATCCCATATGAAGAAATAAATGTCCTAATTCATGAGCAATTGTAAACGTTTTTCTTTGAGGATTTTGAAAATATGAGATAGCAATCACAAAACCATATTCCCCTTTTTTTTGAATAGTTCCATCGCATGAATCATCAAAATCAATTCGTTCTTCAATAACTCCTCCAAACATATGAACAATCGACTCTATATCTGAAATCGGAGTACTTATATCATACGCATCAATGATACGCTGTGTCAATTCATTAATGTACTTTCTTGTTGACGCATCCATGGTATCTCCTCCTCTCCAAATCCTTATTAATATTATACCATTTATATGAATGTTTCAACATACAATTTTGCAAATTTTCAAAATTCTTTTTTACAAAAATCCCTTCATTTTTCTAAGAGATTACAACATCTGTTTTACTCATACAATAGGACATCCGAATGTGGATACATGAAAAGTCAGCGGACTTCCTTTTTCCTCGGAAAGCTGTCTTAAATACTCTTTTGCAATATCCATAAAGTAATACTGACGTTCCGGTTCCGTTGCCGGAATCTGGTTTTTATCTGCGATGCGCAATGTCGGGCGCACTCCCGTTGTAACTTTCTGACTCATAAAACTGTTAAATCCTCACTATTTCTATTGCTTTTTCTTATGGTCTTACCTGACCATTTCCATAAATGATATATTTTGTGCTGGTTAATGCTTCTAAGCCCATCGGACCTCTTGCATGAAGTTTCTGCGTGCTGATACCGATCTCCGCGCCAAAACCAAACTCAAAACCATCCGAAAACCGTGTGGATGCATTGACATAGACACAGGCAGCATCCACTTCATCTAAAAACTTCTGTGCATTGGTATAATTTTCCGTAATGATTGCCTCGGAATGTCCTGTATTATAGCGGTTAATATGGGCGATTGCCTCATCCACGGAAGTTACCGTCTTTGCAGAGATCGTATAATCTAAATATTCCCTGCCCCAGTCTTCTTCCACCGCCGGTTTGATCAGTTCTTTATTCAATGCAGCGTCGGCTTCTGCTGCCGCAAAACTTTTCTCATCTGCATGCACCTCCACGTTTTTTTTCTGAAGTGCCTCTGTCAGTTTCGGCATAAACGCATCCACGATCTTTTCATGAATGACAAGCGACTCGCAGGCATTACAGACACCGATCCTCTGGGTTTTGGCATTCAGAATGATATTTACCGCCATGTCAAAATCAGCAGACTCATCCACAAAAATATGACAGTTTCCGGTTCCTGTCTCGATCACAGGTATCGTTGCCTGATTCACAACTGCACGGATCAGTCCTGCTCCACCACGTGGAATCAGAACGTCGACATACTGGTTCATTTTCATGAATGCTGTCGCAGTATCCCTTGACGTATCTTCGATCAGAGATGCTGCTTCTTTTGGAATACCAAGCTGCTCTAATGTCTTCTGGATAACCGAAACAATCGCGATATTCGAATAGATCGCATCACTTCCCCCCTTTAAGATCACAGCATTCCCGGTCTTAAAACAAAGCCCGAAGGCATCAACGGTCACATTCGGCCTTGCCTCATAGATCATGCCGACCACACCAAGCGGTACACGTTTTTTTCCGATCATCAGACCGTTCGGACGTTTTTTCATGGAAAGGACTTCCCCGATCGGATCATCTAAAGCTGCTACCTGCTGCAGACCTTCCGCAATCTGTGCTATTCTCGCTTCATTTAGCATCAGACGGTCTAAGAGTCCCTCCGGCATATGATTATTCCTGCCATTTTCAAGGTCTTTTTCATTTGCGGCAATGATATCAGCAGATGCAGCAATAAGTGCATCTGCCACTGCGATAAGAGCCTGATTTTTCTCATTGGTGCCTAACGTGGCAAGGGTGCGGGATGCAGCTTTGGCTCCCTGGCATATTTGTTCTAGTTCCATGATGATACCTTTCCTTTCTGTGAAATGTTTATATGGTGTTGCGGCGATTTGGCGAAACTCTGCAATGATTGTATATATTATGGCGATACCTGGGGCGAAACTCTGCGATAGGCTGTGGTTGTCGTGAACCGGGCACCTGTTTAACGAAGGCACGCTCTCGCTGCGTGTCGCTCGTAGCGGTACTAAGCGACCAAAATACGGTCGCTAAGTGCCGACGGCTCCCCAGCACCTTCTTTTAAACAGGTGCCCGGTTCACAACAGTCGAAGGTTTTTGGAGCGTTTCGCTTTGGGTAGCCTCAAATTATCTTATATTCATTTTCTTCAGTATAAATACGATCCATTTTTACATCTGTGTCAAGTGTTTCAAGTTCCGATACAAGCTGGTTCTCGTAAGCTAATGCATAGCGGTTTAGCTTTGCAAATCTTGCAAAATAGCGGTCGTAAAAGCCCTTACCGTAGCCGTAGCGGCTGCCAGTGGGGGTAAAGACGACTCCTGGAACTAAGACTGCAACCTGTTGGTCGTATAAATCCATGGGATTTATACGGCGGCATTCCACAGTTGGTTCCATGACATGAAATGCACCCTCCGATGTCTGTGCGAAAGATGTGATCTCGTAAAATTCCATGGTACAGTCTGTTCCTGTCCGTGGCAGCGCGACATGTTTTCCATCATGTAATGCCTGTCTGAGAAACGTCAGGCAGTCTGCCTCTTTTCCAAGCGGATAATAGCCAAAGATCCAGTCTGTTATGGTATACCAGTTCGAGTTTATCAGTTTTTCACAGATTTTTCTGCTTTTTTCCTCTTTTTCCGGTTCTGACATTGCATTTCGGATGGCAAGATGTTTTTTCCGGATTTCTTTTTTATCAGGAAAGCTTTTTCTTATTTCCATATTCTTCGCCAAGGTTTGTGACCGTACCGTCCGGATTTTGCATATCAATGTTATTTAACTGTGCTACGAGATTGCGTTTTACATCTGCAACATAGGCTTTGCGCAACATTGCCTGCTCTTCTTTTTCTGCTGCGGTAAGCCCTTCTGCCTGTGATTTGCGGTAAAGTGCGTTGATTCTGTCAATCTGTTCCTGTTTCATTAAAATCTCCATTCCTGCGCATGAAAAATTTATTATTCACACAAATCTTTTTCTATCCGATTGTTTCTAATATGAAATCTTCAATACGGAATGTTTCTTTCTTCTGTGCCTTAAAAATGGTTCCCCTAAAGCTGTCATCAAAAATATGATGCAGTACACAGACATCTGCTCCGTTTGCAATGATCATATCTGTCCCGGAAAGTGTCGCGATCTTTGCCGCGGTCAGCTTGGTCGCCATGCCGCCGGTTCCGACATCGCTTCCGGTCGTACTCTTTGCCATTCCAAGAATGTCTGAATCCATCTTTTCGACCACTTCGATCAATTTTGCATCCGGATTCTTATGCGGATCATCCGTAAATAATCCGTCAATATCGGATAACAAAATCAAAAGATCTGCTCCAATCAGGGAAGCAACGATCGCAGAAAGCGTGTCATTGTCACCAAACTGCATCTCATAGGTAGATACCGTGTCATTTTCATTGACAATCGGGATCGCACCTAAACGGAACAATTCATCAAATGTATTTTTGGCATTTTCTCTGGAAACTGGGTTGACCATGGTATTTTTGGTCATAAGCACCTGACCTGCCACCTGGTTATATTCTGCAAACAGCTTCTGGTAGATCATCATCAGTCTTGCCTGTCCGACTGCTGCACATGCCTGTTTTGTAGAAAGTTCCCGTGGCCGCTCTGTCATGCCAAGCGACTGTCTTCCAACTGCGATCGCACCGGAACTGACTAAGCAGACATCCATCCCCCTGTTTCTTAAGTTACAAAGCTCGCGCACTAAGTGCTCTAGTTTTGTAAAATTCAGACTGCCGGTCTCCTCATAATTTAATGAAGAAGAACCGATCTTAACAACAACTCTTTTTTTCTCATGAAAGTGAAAACTTTTCTGGTCCATTTTCCCATTGAATCCCCTTTATTTCTGATTATTCTTTTTCGAACATATGCACTGTATTATACTCTATCATATCTGATGCAAAATATCAAAGAAAAAAAGTGAATGCTTGTAGCATATTCATTTTTATGCTACAGTGATGTTCGAATGACACCATTTTATGAAATGATGTTTCAGATAACGAACAAAAGCGTATCTGCTGTGTATTCTCACGGCAGACTGACTGGAAATGGAGAATAACTTGAAAAATAAGATTTTTATGAAGCGAAAATATCGATTATTTTTATGTATGCTGCTATCTGTTCCCGTTTTACTGCTATCTGGCTGTGATCTGCCATCCCGGCTCAATTTTGGCAAAACTTCCGGCTCCGGCGAATCGATCTCCAAATCGGGTTTTTATTTTAATACCGTCATTACCGTCACCTTATATGGAACAAAAGACGAAACCCTGCTCGATGACTGTTTTTCTCTGGCAGACACTTATGAAAATTATTTTTCCAACACGATCGCAGACAGCGATGTGTCAAAAATCAATGCAGCAGGCGGTGCACCTGTCACCGTGCATGAAGAGACCGCAGAACTGATCAAAAAAGGTCTTTATTACGGAGATCTGAGCAATGGAAAATTTGATATTACGATTGGAAAATTATCGGATCTGTGGGATGTTTCTACCAAGGCTTTATTAGAGAAAACAGATGCCTCTATGATTCCATCTGATGATGAGATCAAAAAGGCTTTAACGACAGTAGACTATCAGAATGTAGTTGTAGATGGCAATACCGTCACCTTAAAAGATCCGTCCGCTAAAATTGATCTCGGCGGAATTGCCAAAGGATATATTGCAGACCGCATGAAAGATTACCTGAATCAAAAAGGAGCCGCCTGCGGCTATATCAACCTCGGCGGCAATGTGCTCTGTCTTGGTGCAAAACCGGACGGTTCTTCCTATAATATTGGCATCCAGCGTCCGTTTGACGATGAGGGCGCTGCAATGCTCGCTGTATCCGTGACCGACCAGACCGTTGTGTCTTCCGGTGTTTATGAGCGCTATTTTGAGGTGGACGGCAAACGCTATCATCACATTTTAGATACTGCTACCGGATATCCCTATGATAACGGACTGCTGGGTGTTTCGATCATCACGGACGAATCCGTGGACGGTGATGGACTCTCCACCACCTGTTTTGCACTGGGTTTAGCTGACGGGATGGCGCTTGTGGAAAGTCTGGATAATACAGAAGCCGTTTTTATTACGGAGGATTATGAATTGCATTTTAGTTCGGGGATGGGGACTAAAATTCCGTATCAGGTGATGGAGTGATGATCTGCCATGGTATGGATTTTATAACTGTATGATCTGATTATTTTCTTCCGTAAAGTTTCCACCATCCATATTCTTTCTCACAAAAGGAACTCCCTTGCGAACATAAAATATATTATCTGTAAGCAGTGCATCCGGGTTTTCGGACGGGCTGATGGTTCCACCTAAATCATCATAACTGACGTTATTACGAAATGTGTTATGAATGGCCTCCTGCATACAAAACATCACACAACCGCCTTCATTTTGCCTGCTGTAATTATACTCATACACCGTTCCATCCCCGGAATCTGCATCGTAAGCCATCCCGTCCTGATTCAGCCGTGTGTCTGCCACTTCATTATAACGAAACAACGCATCTTTACATTTCCATGGCCAGATTGCCGCAGCAACCTTTCCACCACGGTTGCCCGGATTGCAATAAATACGGTCATTGATCTCACATGCCACAGAATCGGTCATATTATGTTCCACAAACGGGCGCAGTGCATACATGACCGTTATTCCATCTCCACCTGCCATTTTCACATAATTATCCCGTATCACAATATTCTCATGACCATATTTCAAAAACCTTTTTTTATCCAGTTCTGCACCCGCAAATTTCTCATGTGCATAACTATACCCGACTGCGATCCCCCAACGGCTCACACGATATACATAGCATCCCTCCACCAGGATATCTGAAAATCTTGCCACTCCTGTCATTGCTTCTTCCGCTGGCTGTAATGCTGTCATATAGATGCCGCCATTATTCATATGCTTGTCATAAACATTTCCATGAACATCATGGATTTTAAGATTTCGAAGTGTGATTCCACATCTTAAACCTTTCTCTTTTGCAACGACTGCAACACCTGTACGCTCCATTTTATCTGCCTGTGAATAATTTTCGCCGATCACTTTATCCGCACTGTTTGTAATCTCAATATCCTGTATGATAATATACTCGGCATCAAATAGAAGTACTGCCGAGGAAACATAACCATGGTAAACATGCGTCGGCGAATCCAGTTCTTTTCCATAATCCTGATACCAGATTCCCTGTCCGTCTGTCTTTATCAGAGGATCTTCACCACATCCATAACTTCCAATTACAATCGGCATCTGCTTTGTTCCGCTGTCACGAATCTGTAAAAACTGTTTTTCAAAAACACTTCCACACGCAAGCAATATGTGATCCCCCGGTTTTAGTGCAAGCCTATTGACGGCAAAAAGACTTGCGAATGCACTGTTTTCACTCAAACCGTCATTGGTATCATTTCCGTTTATCGAATCGACATAATATTTCCTGCACAAGTCTGTCATACACTTCCTCCCGCAATCTTTTTTCAATGATCTGCTCTACCTCTTCATAAGAAAAAAGATCTCCAAAATATCTTCCAAATAAATCTTTATTCCGCTCATAGAAAGCTTTTTTCTGATTTTCTGTAATCTCCGGACTGATTCCTGATTTTCTAATATTTTCTGTCGGCTGTACGAAATCCAACCGGAAACGCGTCAATTCATACTGTAGATACATCGGCAATGAATATCTGCGCGGTCCGTAAAATACCTTTTTCTCCATTTCAAGCCTGGCATTCTCTTCATTTTTTTCTGCACATCTTTTTTCCAACGCCTCTATACCGGCGTTTTCAATCAACCCCAGCTTTTCTGCAAGAACAAGTTCGGCTTTCGCATATGCCCACTCTTCTGGTGTAAGGCAGTATCTTTTTTCTATCATTTAACAGCCCCCGTAATTCCATTTGCAAAACTTTTCTGCAGACATAAGAAAATAATCGCCGTCGGAAGTGTACAGATCAGTACACCGAGCATCAACATCCCATAATCAACACTGTAGCCGCTTTTTAAGTTTGCCACAAGCATTGGCATTGTGATGGAATCATTATTTTGAAAGACAATCTTTGGCCACAGATAACTATTCCATGCGTTCATAAAAGTAACCGTCATTGCAGCTCCATATGTTGATTTCATAACAGGCACAAACATCCGGAAAAAAATCTGTATTTCACTTAGCCCCTCCAGACGAGCCGCCTCTATAATATCATGAGGGAAAGACCGCGCCGCCTGACGGAACATCATAATCATAAATGGCGTTGAAATAGACGGCAAAACAAATGCAATCCAGCTATTGACCAGATTCCAGGAAGAGATCATTTTAAAAAGCGGGATCATGATTGCAACAAATGGCAGCATCATAGCTAACAACAATACACTCATCAATATGTCTTTTCCCTTATCATGATAAATTTCAAATCCATAACCTGCAATTGAACAGACCAATAATGTGATAATCGTCATAAGAATCGCATTTCGAAATGAATTGATCATTGCCAGCCCCAGATTCTGATTGGCAATCAATGCCTTAAAATTTTCGACTAAATATGTTCCAGGAAGCAGTTTTCCCCTGACCACATCAATACTTTGATTGGTTGCACCACAAACCATGTAATATAGTGGAAATACAGACAAAAAACTTGCAAAAATCAATACAATATGTGATATACATAATTTTCCTTTACTCACGTTTGTCACCTACTTTCATTTGAATTGCAGACAAAATTGCCACTATAATAAGGATAAACACTGAAAGTGCTGCCGCATAATTAAATTTTGGTGTCTCCACAAAAGAAATGTTATAAATATAATGCGTCAATGTCATTGTTGACTTTCCCGGTCCACCAGCCGTTAAATTTACAGACTCGTCAAACAACTGCAGTGTTCCAGACGTTGACATAATAGCCGTCAGTAATATGGTGGGCTTTAACAGTGGAATGGTGATCTTTGTAAACTGTTGAAACGGTGATGCCCCATCAATACGACTCGCCTCATAGACGGAATAATCAATATTCTGCAGCCCTGCAAGATAAAACACCATATTGTAACCGGTCCATCTCCAGACCAACGCGATTATAATTACAAATCTTGCAGCCCATGCATTCTGAAACCAGTCTACGGTCGGAAGTCCAATCGCAGAAATAACGTGATTGACCAGACCATCCTGCGCAAACAGTGACTTAAAAATCATAGAATACGATACCAGTGATGTTGCACATGGCAGGAAAATCATAGTTCGATAGATTCCTTTTCCCTTTATATTCGGATTGTTCAGTAATTGAGCAAGAACAAGGGCAATGATCAACATGACTGGAACCTGTATGATAAAATAAAATACTGTATTGAAAAGGCACTGCAAAAATGTTTTGTCCTTCAGTATCCTGACATAGTTTGCAAAGCCAACCCACCTTACAGAATCTCCCATACCATTCTTAAATGACAGCATAAGCGCCTGTATCATGGGATAAAAACAAAATACAAAAATCAATATAGCTGCCGGAAGCAAAAACGCCCAACCAGTGAGGTTATGTTTTCTTTCCAGACTTAATTTTCTTTTTTTCTCCATATATTTTCTCCTAATGTAATACCGGGAACATAAAATTTGTTCCCGGTACAAACCACTTTACATATTTAATTTTCAATATTAAATTCTAATGTTTCCTGTGCATTATTCATTTCACCGTCAATATCAGCATTATTCTGAACAACATTTGTGATTGCATCTGTCAATGCACTTCTTATGTCCGAATAGTATGCACCACAGTCAAATGCTGGAACCGAACCTGCATATCCAACGATATCTTTATATACTGCCTGTCCACCATAAAAATCTGATGCCTGATTATATACATCAGACTGTGCAGCCGGAATGTAGCTTGCAATCGCACCTGCATTCGGCAACAGATCATCATATAATTCCACACTGCTTCCAAATGTAGATTTTAAGAAATCAAATGCAAGTTCTGTATTCTTACAGTTAGAAGATACTGCCCAGCTTGCACCACCACAATTTGCATAATTTGTGGCTCCATCAACTCCATCCAGTTTTGGCATGTTTACAATTGCCCATTTTCCTGACTGATCCTCTGCCGCCTGAATGGATGACATGATCCAGCATCCATTGATCACTCCTGCTGTTTTTCCGTCATTCATAGAGGCAATATACTGATCCCAGTCCGTATACTCGGCAATAATACCCTCATCAACTAATTTTTTATAAACTTCCATTGTCTTTTTTAACGCTTCATTGTCTGCAATATGAACCTTTCCGTCAACAATTGGTGAGGCTCCTGCCGACTGCAGCATTTCCATAAGTAATTCGGATCCCCCGGAGGAAGCGATCATTGGCACTCCATTCGCCTCTACTACTTTTTTTGCAAGTTCCTCAAACTGTGACCATGTAGTATCCTTAAAATCGTCAACCGTAAGACCTGCCGCCTCTACCATATCCGAACGAATTGCCATAATCGTTGCACCATTATCAAAAGGAAGTCCATAATTTTTTCCCTCTGCCGTGGAATCTGCAAGTTTTCCCTCTGTAAACTGCGAAAAATCAATTCCGGAATCTGTTAATTCTGTAAAAATTCCAGGAAAATTGGCAATATTTTTATGGAACGAATAGTCCTGCATCAGAAAAATATCCGGTAAAGTACTGTAATCTCCTGACGTTGCAGCTGTAATCAGCTTTGTCTCAATATCATTATAAATATTTTCCTGAATATCCAGTTTAAAATCTGGATGGTCTTTCTGATAAATCTTTTCTGCCTGTTCCATGGCATAAATATTAAAAGTGGGATCCCAGCACCATACCGTAAGTGTTTCATCTCCATTTTCATTTGTTTCTGCGGAAACACTCTGCGTATCCTCATTACTGTTCGTAACATTTTCTTTTTCGTTCGTGTTTCCTTCATTTTGGTTCCCACCACATCCGGCAAGCACAGATACTGTCATAGTTGCTGCCAACATGAATCCCAATGCTTTTTTCTTCATAAAAAATACCTCCCTGCAAAAATTATTATTTTTTTATTTTATAAAATATGACGGTATGATACCACTCATAAATTATCAATAGTTACATTGTCTCATTCAACCACCGCATTTCTCCTGGTTCTAGTGTCAACCTTACGATAAAATCGCCATTGATATACAGATCTGTCTGACATTCTTTTCCTGAATTATTTATGACAGCTATTTTTTGCGTTTTCTGAAAAACAGTGACCTCAGTATCTACATTTGTTACGTAATATCGTTTCATCTCCTGTTCCATTCCCGCTGCATAATAGATTGCACGAAGCAGAATACGGCAGTTCTGAGGGGAATACGGCAGTCCTGCAAAGTAAACACCGTGACCTTTTCCGTATTGATTAACAACCAGCTGGCTGTATTCTCCATCCATTGCAAGAATCTGATAATGATCTCCCTGCGCATAAATGCGGGTCGTACCTTCTCCGAAATCAATATCCCCTTCAATATCTTCCAAGATAAAATGCTGCGGATTTTTCTCGTTATATTTATCTGTACTTAGTGAAAAACCCATCTCACGATCTACACCAAGCACATCCGCCAGCTGGAAAAATCTTCCCTGATGCTGATATGCTGTCGGTTCTCCTACTCCGATAAATCCACCACCTTCATCCACAAACTGTCTTAACGTTGTTACAACTGCTTCATCAATCCAATTTTCAGCTCCACTGAATGACGTATATGCATCTCCAACATTGATGATCACCCTGATATCTTTTGGGATTCCTTTTTTCACATCATCAAAAGAGATAAATTCTACATCAAACGGCATTCCACTCAGACATTCCAGCACTCCCTCTGCAGAATAAGTTTCTCTGTGCCATATTGCATGATGCACCTGGTTTGACATCCATTTCCGCAAACCTCCCCAACAGTTTAAAACTGCTACTTTAAATGGTGCAACATAAGATTTCGTCCCGTTCATATTTTCATGTATCTGTCTGAATTCCCCGACAACACTTTGAATCTCTTCTATAAATCCCGGCCATTCACTGGCCAATTTTAAATATCCGCCATATCCGATGCGGTCAAGCGGAGAACGTAAAATTGCCCTTCTCGCTTTCATCCAGTTGTCCTTTGCCTCCCCTATGGGATCTCCGCCTTCTCCAAACACGTCGGGGAAAAAATATGGCAAAAGCCTTCCTTCTGTATATTTAACCCCTTTTATATCTGAAATCATACGGAGTGTCACACCACTGCCAACAGAACCAACTACTGCATCCAGACCAATTTCTGCAAAATATTTTCCGTATGGTTCCGTCCCTATCCAATGATCTCCCAAAAACATCATCGCTTCTTTTCCATAGGAATGAACAATATCTACAAGTTCCTTGGCAAGCGCACAAACTTCCTGCTGCTGGAATTCAATAAAATCCTTAAACTCACGACTTGGCACACGGAACATGCTGTTGTGATATCCCTGATCCACAATAAATTCCGGTCTGAATTTATACCCTGCCCACTTTTCAAATTTCTCTAATATGTATGGACTTACACTTGCACTATATCCAAACCATTCTACAAATTTTTCACGTTTTTTATCATCAAAGGTAAGTGTAAACTGGTGAAAAAAAGTCGTAAATCTTACCACGTCGATCTGCGGGTTTTCTTCACACCAGCGTTTTAATTTTTCTTTTACGTACTTCTGGGTTTTCGGCTGCCGCACATCATATGTCAGTTGATGTGGTGTATCTTTCCAATCATTTGTAATAAAGTTATACATATGTACAGGATCCCATATTAAAAACGCCAGAAAACTTACCGTATATTCATGATAAGGAATGGTTTTTATTTCAACTTCTTCCCGTTCTTTTTTAAATTCCCAGTCATCGACAGAAACCACTTCACCCGTTGTGCGATCAATTACTTCCCACCATCTTTTGGGATCATCCAACGTATTGACTTTTAACTGCTGTGTATGAAATCCTTCCATCAATCTTATACATAGTTTTTCACTTCTTGCAGTTACACGATTGCTGATCAGGTATTCCTGTTGAATCTCTTCCGGATTTTGCTCGGCCCAGGCATTATCCTTTCTGGTCGTATAATACGTTGCATATTTCTTTACCGGCTCATTCAATAACGCATCCGGCATCTCCGTTCCGTCACAGTCACGCAATGCATCTGCTCCAAGAAGATTTTTCAATCGTATGGTTTCCTCGACAATGTCTGCATCGGTCGGCAATGTCAGTCTGCCTGTTTGTTTTGTCATTCCTGTCTTCTCCTTTCTTGTCTCATCACCTGATGTTTTTAAGTATATCTGTCTGCATCAACTGCATCAATTTTTATGTTGCTCTAATTTTTATATATCTTGCTTTATACTCAATAAAATATTTGCATTTATCATAAATTACTGTATACTTGCAATAAGAAACCCTATTTAATTGCTATTTTATTCATCAGTTTCACAACATTATTTTAGTAATATTGCGGTTTTAATCTATAAGATATAAAATTTGATACAACAGGAAGATAATACAAATGAGTAATGAATTAATTAATTTTGAGTACAAAGGAGTACCCGATCCGGATTTTAAACTTCGTTATATTTCTATTTCTAAATACGAAGGGGATTGGCAAAGCCACCCTCACACCCATCAGTTTTCTGAACTTTTCTATGTTATCAGTGGAAAAGGTGTATTTTACATTGAAAATGATACGGTTTCTGTATGTGCAGACGATCTGATAATCATAAATCCACATATTGAACATACGGAAAAAACGATGTCAAACGATCCTATGACCTATATTGTATTTGGTGTAGAAGGGCTCGCTTTCTATTTTAATTCCCAAAACGCTGCTAACCCAAAAGGATACAGCTACTATAATTATGGTTCCGCCAAAACACACTTTATTAATTTTTCCCAGATTATGATAAAAGAATTTAATGCAAGAAAGCCAGGTTTTGAAGCAATCTGTCATGGTCTCCTACAGGTTTTGCTTGTTTATATTACACGCGAACAGCATCTTTCTGTCATATCTGATACCACTTTGCAAATATCAAAGGAATGTTTTGTTGCGAAAAAATATATTGATGCTAATTATGCAAAAAATATTACTTTAGATCTGCTCGCTGAAATCACCCATATCAACAAATTTTATTTATCACATTCTTTTACGGAGTATGTTGGAACATCCCCCATCAATTACCTGATGGAAACCAGACTCGCTGCAAGCAAAGAACTATTGCTCAGCTCCAGTCGCTCGATTGCAGAAGTTGCATCCAGCACAGGTTTTTCATCACAGTCGTATTTTTCGCAGATTTTCCGAAAGAATACAGGTATGTCACCCCTGCAATACCGTAAACTGAAACAAACAGATTCGAAAACCATGCAGGATGATTCCTATTATATTTGAAAATTTTATAGAAACATATAGACTTAATTGATCATTTCATGCACAAAATGATACACATTTTCTTTATTACGACAAAACAAAAAAATCCGCCAAAGCCCCACTGCATAGAAATGCAGTCCCAGTCTTTGACGGATTTTCTTATTCATTGATTTTCATTTTATTTCTGGTTAATATAGTTGACCAGTCCCTCACAGTCAATAATTTTCTGCATGAACGGCGGGAACGCCTGGCCCCGATATGAGGTACCCTTTGTCACATCCGTGATCACTCCTGTGTCAAAGTTGACTTCCACTTCGTCTCCGGCTTCGATCTCTTTTGCTGCCTGCGGACATTCAATGATCGGAAGTCCGATATTGATCGCATTACGGTAAAAAATACGTGCAAATGTCTCTGCAATAACACAGCTTACTCCGGCTGCCTTTATAGAAATCGGAGCATGCTCTCTGGATGAACCGCATCCAAAGTTTTTATTTGCCACCATGATATCTCCTGCTTTGACATTCTTTACGAAATCTTTATCGATATCTTCCATGCAATGCAATGCCAGTTCCTTCGGATCAGAAGAATTTAAGTATCTTGCCGGAATGATGACATCGGTATCTACGTTGTCTCCGTATTTGAATACATGACCTTTTGCTGCTTTCATGTTTACTCTCCTTTTTCTTAAACCTATGCTACTTCATCCGGTCCGGAAAGTTTTCCGGTGATCGCACTTGCTGCCGCTACTGCCGGGCTGGCAAGATAAATCTCAGACTCCACATGTCCCATTCTTCCTACGAAGTTACGATTTGTGGTGGAAACGCAGCGCTCATGCTCTGCAAGGATTCCCATATAACCACCAAGGCAAGGTCCGCAGGTCGGTGTGCTCACAACTGCACCAGCCTCAATAAAAATCTTAAGCAGTCCTTCTTCCATTGCATCGAGGTAGATCTTCTGTGTTGCCGGGATCACGATCACACGCAGTCCTTTTGCTACTTTTTTGCCTTTTAAGATAGAAGCTGCCACACGCAGGTCATCCATCCTTCCGTTTGTACAGGAACCGATCACTACCTGGTCGATCTTGATATCACCGACCTCGTCGATCGTCTTTGTGTTCTCCGGAAGGTGCGGGAATGCAACGGTAGGTTTTAAAGTACTGAGGTCGATCGTATAAGTCTCCTCGTACTCTGCATCCTCATCTGCCTCATAGACAACATATGGACGTTTGGAATGTGCTTCCATATATTCTTTTGCCAGATCATCTACCGGGAAAATACCATTCTTTCCACCTGCTTCGATCGCCATATTTGCAATCGTAAAACGATCATCCATTGAAAGGTAAGAAATGCCATCTCCAACAAATTCCATTGATTTGTAGAGCGCACCGTCCACACCGATCATTCCAATGATATGTAAAATGATGTCTTTTCCGCTGATCCATTTTGCCGGTTTGCCGGTCAGGACAAATTTGATCGCTGCAGGTACTTTAAACCATGCTTTTCCGGTTGCCATACCAGCCGCCATATCCGTACTGCCGACTCCGGTGGAAAATGCACCCAGCGCACCGTAGGTACAGGTGTGGGAATCCGCACCGATAATGACATCGCCTGCCACGGTAAGACCTTTCTCCGGCAGCAGTGCATGCTCTATTCCCATCTCTCCTACATCAAAATAATTTGTAATATCATGCCGGCAGGCAAACTCTCTGACGCATTTACAATGCTGTGCAGATTTGATATCCTTATTCGGCACAAAGTGATCTAACACAAGTGCGATCTTGTCCTTATCAAAGACACCGTCCACCTTCATTTTATCCATTTCATGAATTGCTACCGGTGAAGTAATGTCGTTGCCTAAAACCAGATCCAAATCTGCCTCTATAAGCTGTCCGGCACTGACTGATGGAAGTCCTGCATGAGCTGCAAGGATTTTCTGTGTCATCGTCATCCCCATGGGTATATCCTCCTAAAAAATTAAAATCTGTGTCAGGAATGGTGTGTGCCCGTTCCTTTTTTGTGTGATGTGTGTGTAGAACAACACTCGCTGTCCTATCTGTATGTTATTCTAACACAGGTATTACTATAATAAAAATACATAATAAATATATTTGCCATAACTAAACTTCATGGTATAATAAGAAAAATTATTGATGTATCCAGTATCAGAAAGGAATTTTATCATGAACCAGAATTTATCATCTTACCGGATTTTTTATACCGTTGCAAATACCGGCAACATTTCAAAGGCTGCAAAAGAACTCTACATCAGCCAGCCTGCCATCAGTAAATCCATCCAGAAATTAGAGGAAGGTGTCGGCTGCAAGCTGTTTTCCAGAAGTTCCCGCGGCGTTGTCTTAACCGATGAGGGAAAACTGCTCTACGACCATGTGAGCAGCGCCTTTGAGACTTTAACCCTCGGTGAGGAAAAATTAAAACGCTCCATTGAACTCGGTGTCGGCCACTTAAAGATCGGCGTCAGCGCAACCCTCTGTAAATATCTGCTGCTCCCTTATCTGCAGGAGTTCATACGCCAGAACCCGCACGTCTCTATCTCCATCACCTGCCAGTCTACAAATGAGACACTTGAGCTGCTTGAAGACAATAAAATTGATATCGGTCTGGTAGGAAAACCGGATAATTTAAAAAATATCCATTTTGATTTTCTCGAGGAGATCGAAGATATCTTTGTCTGCACCAAAGACTATCTGCGGAATTTGCGCGCGCGCGGCGTCCACAAGGATCAGATTCTGACAAACTCAACACTGATGCTGCTCGATAAAAACAATATGACACGCCAGTATATCGACGACTATCTTTCCGACAACCAGATTCAGGTCAAAGAATCCATCGATATCTCCAGCATGGATCTTCTGATCGACTTTGCCCGTATCGGTGTCGGTGTTGCCTGCGTCATCAAAAGTTTTGTAAAAGAGGATCTCGCCTCCGGCGCCTTAGTGGAGATTCCGCTTGGCATCCCAATCCATAAGCGTGAGGTCGGTTTTGCCTATAAAACAACGACAAAACCTTCCAAAACACTCGCCGAATTTATCCGGTTTTATAAAAACTTTTAATAGATACAATATAATAGAATGCACGCTCCGCGAACATTCTATTATCATGAACTATACAGCCAGGTTGGCAAAGCGAATTGGCACAACAAACTCTACTTTTTCTCAAAACTATACAGCCATATTCGCAAAGCGAATTGGCGCAACAAACTTTACTTTTTCTCAAAACTATACAGCCAATTCGCTTTTAAGAAGTAAATCAAAAAGATCACCGAACTGATTGACCAGGTCAGCGGGTACGCCCAGAAGATGACCTGGATTTTCGGGATAAAATGCACGGTAACCGTGATGTATGTAATCCTTATGATACACCAGGATGCAAGCATGACAAACATCGGTACTGTGGATTTTCCTGCACCGCGCATAATACCGGCAATACAGTGGGAAAATGCCAAAAAACAGTAAAATAATGCCTCTACATGTGCCTGTCTGGTGGCAAATTCAACCACCTGTGCCTCACTGTTAAACGCTGCAGCAAGCTGCGGAATTGCAAAATAGACAATCACACCAACCAGTTCCGCAAGCACGGTGGAGCATGCAATGCCAAAATATGCACCCTTCTTAGCTCTGTCATACTGTCTTGCACCGAGATTCTGTCCGATAAACGTTGTGAGTGACATAGCAAAACAGGTGATCGGCAGAAATGCAAAGCCTTCTATTTTCGAATAAACACCACATCCTGCAACCGCCATCACTCCAAATTTGTTAATATTCGTCTGTACAATAATATTTGCAAATGAAATGATGGAATTCTGCATACCGGACGGCAGTCCGATCCCTATGATCTGTCCTAACATTCCCTTATGAAAACGTATCTGCGAGATCTGCACCTGATAAACATCTTTGGTCCGCATCAGACGCATCATACATAAAAATGCACTGGAAAACTGTGAAATAATCGTTGCAAGTGCTGCAGCACCGACACCAAATCCTAACAATCCGACAAATAATAAATCCAGTATAATATTAACGATGGATGAAAAAATCAGATAATAAAGCGGATGTCTGCTGTCTCCGACTGCCTGCAAAATCCCCATCACGATATTGTACATAACAAAAGCGATCGATCCGGCAAAATATACCCTGAAGTATACAATAGAATTTGGCAGTACCGACTTCGGCGTTCCCATCAGAACAAGGATCTGGGGAGCTAGGATCATCCCGATCGCGGTCAGAATACAGCCGGACACCAGACCAAATGCAATATTGGTATGTACCGCTTTTTTCAATCCTTCATAATCTGCTGCTCCAAAATATTTCGAAATGACAACGCCGGCACCAACTGCAATTCCATTAAAAAAGCCGACCATCAGAAATATCAGACTACCGGAAGAACTGACAGCTGCAAGAGCATCACTGCCAAGAAAATTACCGACGATCAGAGAATCGGCAGTATTATATAACTGCTGAAACAGGTTTCCTAAAAAGAGGGGGATTGCAAATGACACAATCCCCTTCCAGATGGAACCCTCTAATAAGTTTGTTCCTTTTTTCATCTTATTTCATTACAATATTGACAATTCTTCCCGGAACGTAAATCTCTTTTACAATGTTTCCAGTCAGCTTATCTGCAATTGATTCTTTTGCTTTTGCAATAACATCATCTTTTGCATCATTTCTGCCGATTGCCAATGTTCCTTTCGTTTTTCCGTTGATCTGTACTGCGATCTCAACCGTATTTTCGACTGTTTTTGTCTCGTCAAACTCCGGCCATTTCTGCTGATATACATAACCTGTTCCGCCGATGATCTGCCAGAGTTCCTCTGTAATGTGCGGAGCAACCGGGTTTAAGAGAATTAAGAGTGTCTCATACTCACCCTTTGTCACAGCATTTTTCTTATAGAACTCATTGATCAGAGCCATCATCGCTGCGATTGCGGTATTGTATTTCAGGTTCTCATAATCGCTGCTGACTTTTTTGATCGTCTGGTGCATCTTGGTCTCAAGCTCTTTGGAATATCCTGTTTCATCTGTCATGATATCCTGTAATTTCCATACACGCTCTAAGAAACGACGGCAGCCTTTTACACCATCTTCAGACCAGGATGCACTTAAATCAAATGCTCCGATAAACATTTCATATGTTCTTAATGTATCTGCACCATACTCTCTTACGATATCATCCGGATTTACGACATTTCCTCTGGATTTTGACATCTTCTCTCCGTTCTCACCAAGGATCATACCATGGGATGTACGTTTCTGGTAAGGCTCCGGACATGGAACTACTTTCTCATCATACAGGAATTTGTGCCAGAATCTGGAATATAACAGATGAAGTGTTGTATGCTCCATACCTCCATTGTACCAGTCAACCGGCATCCAGTATTTTAATGCTTCCGGACTTGCAAGCGCCTCATCATTATGCGGATCGGTATATCTTAAGAAATACCAGGAAGATCCAGCCCACTGCGGCATGGTATCTGTCTCTCTCTTTGCAGGACCACCACAGCAAGGACAGGTTGTATTTACCCAGTCTGTCATCGCAGCAAGTGGAGACTCTCCATTATCCGTCGGCATATAACTTTCTACCTCTGGAAGCATCAATGGCAGTTCACTCTCATCGAGCGGCACATAACCACATTTATCACAGTGAACGATCGGAATCGGCTCACCCCAGTAACGCTGACGTGAGAATACCCAGTCTCTTAATTTATAGTTGGTCTTTGCTGTACCAATACCTTTTTCCTCTAAAAATGCAATCATTTTTGCCTTTGCATCTTTTACTTCCAGTCCGTTTAAGAACTCAGAATTGATCAGAACACCGGTTGCAACGTCCGTAAATGCCGCTTCGTTGATGTCAACTTCCTCACCATTTTTTGCAACAACCTGTACCATTGGAATATTGAACTTTTTGGCAAATTCCCAGTCTCTCTCATCATGTGCCGGTACTGCCATGATCGCGCCTGTTCCGTAAGACATTAATACATAATCGGAAATCCAGATCGGGATTTCTTTTCCGGTTACCGGATTGACTGCCATAAGACCGTCAATCTCCACACCCGTCTTATCTTTTGCAAGTTCTGAACGTTCAAAATCAGATTTCTTTGCAGCTTCCTCACGGTATGCAGCAATCGCATCCCAGTTCTTTAACTCGTCTTTATATTTATCAATGATCGGATGCTCCGGGGATACAACCATGTAAGTAGCACCAAATAATGTATCACAACGTGTCGTATAAACACGGAGTTTGTCCTCTTTTCCGGCGATCGCAAAATCTACCTCTGCACCCTGTGATTTACCGATCCAGTTTTTCTGGGAAACCTTGACACGCTCGATATAATCTACATCATTTAAGCCCTCTAACAGTTTCTCAGCATAATCAGTGATCTTTAACATCCACTCGCTCTTTACCTTGCGGACAACCGGAGCACCACAACGCTCGCAGACACCGTTCACAACTTCCTCGTTTGCCAGGCCTACTTTACAGGAAGTACACCAGTTGATCGGCATCTCTTTTTTGTAAGCAAGTCCTGCTTTAAATAGTTTTAAGAAAATCCACTGTGTCCATTTGTAATAACTCGGATCTGTAGTGTTGATCTCTCTGTCCCAGTCGAAAGAATAGCCTAAAGAATGAAGCTGCTCTTTGAAACGTTTTACATTGTTTTCAGTTACGATCTTCGGATGAATCTTATTTTTGATCGCATAGTTCTCAGTCGGAAGTCCGAATGCGTCCCATCCCATCGGATAAAGTACGTTATAGCCCTGCATTCTGCGCTTTCTTGCAACAATATCAAGTGCTGTATAAGGTCTCGGATGACCTACATGAAGTCCCTGTCCTGACGGATACGGAAATTCTACCAATGCGTAATATTTTGGTTTGCTGTAGTCGTCTGTCGCAGCAAAAGCCTTATTATCATCCCAGACTTTCTGCCATTTTTTCTCTACGACTTTGTGATTGTAAAGTTCTGACATATAATCCTCCTTGTTTTGCGGAGCAAAATGCGACTGCCTTTGCAGGAGCAGAGGATTTTCCTCCTTGTTTTCCGAAGGAAAATGCGAGTCCTCTGACGAGCAGAGGATTTTCCTCCTTGTTTTGCGAAAAAAAACTTCGTCTCGGAAGACATTTTCAAATAAAAATATCTTTAGAGACGAAGTCTGTCTTACTCCGTGGTACCACTCTAATTCGTATTCTTATGATTTCATAGAAAATAAAAATACGCTCTTATGATCCTTAACGCGGACAACACGCTTTTGCTTACTCACTGTAACTGGCAGCTTGGGCAAAAGGACTCAAAGGTGAGTTGGGAATTTCACTTTACTGCCTCACAGCATCCGGCAGCTCTCTGAGAAAGCAAAAAATTCTTACTATTCCTTATCAAAGTCTGATGTATTTTATTCACAACATGATTTATTTTATCATATACCCTGTTTTTGTCAAGTATTGAAACAAAAAAGAGCCACCACAAACAGTAACTATGTGATGACTCTTTCAATCGATTCAAAATTAGTTGTTGATTAATTTATCTTCTTCATTGTTCCAGCTATACAGTTTACGGATCTCTTTACCAACCTGCTCTGATGGATGCTCTGCAGCTTTCTTTCTCATAGCTTTGAAGTGAACCTGACGTCCTGCCGGAGACATATCCAGTAAGAAGTCTTTTGCAAATGTACCATCCTGAATATCGGAAAGGATCTGTTTCATTGCCTTCTTTGTATCTTCTGTGATGATCTTCGGTCCTGTAATATAATCACCATACTCTGCTGTGTTGGAGATAGAATATCTCATTCCCTCGAAACCTGACTGGTAGATTAAGTCTACGATCAGTTTCATCTCATGGATACACTCGAAGTATGCATTTCTTGGATCATAACCAGCTTCGCATAATGTCTCGAAACCTGCCTGCATTAATGCACAGACACCACCGCAAAGAACTGCCTGCTCGCCAAAAAGGTCTGTCTCTGTCTCGGTACGGAATGTTGTCTCAAGAACACCGGCTCTTGCTCCACCGATACCAAGTGCATATGCTAATGCAAGATCCTGTGCTTTTCCTGTTGCATCCTGCTCAACAGCGATCAGACAAGGTGTTCCTTTTCCAGCCTGATACTCAGAACGTACGGTATGTCCCGGAGCTTTCGGAGCGATCATAGTAACATCTACATCCTTTGGAGGTACGATACATCCGAAATGGATATTGAAACCATGTGCAAACATTAACATATTGCCTGCCTCAAGGTTTGGCTCGATATCTTTTTTGTACATATCTGCCTGTTTTTCATCGTTGATCAGTATCATGATGATATCAGCTTTCTTTGCTGCCTCTGCTGTTGTATATACTTCAAATCCCTGCTTCTCAGCTTTTGCCCAGGATTTGCTTCCTTCATAAAGACCAATGATAACATGGCATCCGGAATCTTTTAAGTTCAATGCATGTGCATGTCCCTGACTGCCGTAGCCGATAATTGCGATCGTCTTTCCGTCTAAAAGTGAAAGGTTACAGTCTTCCTGATAAAATATTTTTGCTGCCATAATTAATTTCCTCCAGTTTTGGTTTCTTAATAAAAAATATGCATTTGCATATTCTTATCTGCTTATTTTGTTATAATGATACTCTTTTGCCGTCTTCGTCTAACATAACGACATCGGAAATGCCTCTCGACAATCCGGTCAGTCCGGTACGTGCAAGCTCTAATATCTCATATCCGGACAAAAGATCAAGGAAAGCATCTAACTTATCCTGATGTCCTGTCAGCTCGATCACCATCGAATCATGGGTCACATCTACAACTTTTCCATGAAAGATCTCCGTTACATTTAAGATTGGCTGGCGTTCTGTATCTTTCGCACGAATCTTAACCAAGATCAGTTCTCTTGTCACTGACGAGCCATTTTCAAGTTTTTTGATATCAACAACATCTTCCAACTTTGCAAGCTGTTTCTCAATCTGCTCTAAGATCTGTTCATCACCGGTCGCAACGATCGTAATCCTTGTATATCTCGGATCTGCGGTCACACCGGAAGAAAAACTGTCAATGTTGTAACCTCTTCTGCTGAAAAGTCCTGAAATATGACTTGTCACACCCGGGTTATTCTCCACTAATAGAGATAATACCTGTTTTCTCATTCTGCATCTCCAATAGTTTAATACTTTAATCACACATCACACTAAAGCTATGATATCACATCGAAATTTTTTGTCAATAAACAATTTTTTTGTCCAGTCAAAAACATAGTCTCATTTTCAGATAAATTTTGCGGTAATGATCCATATAACCGCAGCAGCAACAAACCAGACACCAATCTGTCTGATCCGCTTTTCGGCATTCAGATCACCCCTCTGGTCTTTTCTTGTACATACTCCTGGCACGATTGTCATAAGAAGTCCTGTAAAAAGTAATACCATCCGAATCAATAACATTTTTTACTCCCTATATCTTATATCACAAAACTTTAGATTGCAGTGCACGTCCGAAAAATCAATGATTTTCCGGACTGACGGGCATTTGCCCTATCACATGAAAATAAAGCAAAAAATGTCTGCAAGCAGCCATTTTTTGCTTTACTTTCATGTGGTACTGCTCATTGCTTACTCATATCATAATCTCTGTATTTTCTTTGCTCTTCTCAATGATATGGTTCAATTTGCGGAACGGTATCGCTACAAGAAGTCCAATAACCAGTGAAATAACCAGATAAATTGCAAGTTTTCCGACATAGATCCAGTAATTCATCTGATAGATTCCGCCAATTGTCTCTCTCATGGCATTCATTCCATATGGGAACGGCAGGTATTTATAAAGCGACTGGTAAACCTGCGGCAGCGTCTCAATCGGGAATGTTCCACCCGCACCGGCTACCTGAATAACCATGACAACAATCGCAAGTGCCTCACCGACATTTCCAAATGCAACCGTGAGTGAATAGATAAACAGTGTGAAAACAAAACTGCTGACTGCGGCAGCAACCCAGAATAAAAACGGATTATGACACTGTATCCTTACATAAAACAGATCTCCAAGTACTGTGATCAGCGTCTGCACCTGCCCTACCAGGAAAAAGAGAATATAACGCCCGAAATATGCCTGGTATGGTTTGATATCTGTGATTCCTTCTTCCGGTTCTACTTTTACATGAATGATCGCCACCAGGATCAGAGCACCTACCCACAGTGCCAGTATCGTATAAAATGGAGCCATGGCAGATCCATAATTTTCAATCTCATAAATTCCAACCGTATCAAGGTTTACCGGAGATGAGATAAAGTTTCCAAGCTGCTGCGGATCTGTCTCGAGTATCTCCATAAACTGTTTGTACTGTTCATCCTGACGCAGTGTCGTAAAGTCTGTGATGATCTGCGTAAGTTTATTAAATAATTCCTGTGCCATTTCCAGTGATTCATACAAATCTGCACTTCCGTTTGCAAGTGTATCTTCATATTTTGAAAGTACTTTTTCCACATCACCAAAATCTGCATTGATACCATTTAAAATCGATGTTGTCGCAATCATGGAATTCTGCATTGCATTCATTGTAGAGTCAAGCTGCGGTTTTACAGAATACTCAAATGCATGCTGCAATGCATCCAGCGCTGTCTTACAGTTTTCGATCTCTGTTGTTATCTGACTCTTTAAGGTACTGATATCTTCCGCTGTTGCAGTTCCATTTTCTGCAAGTCCGTTCAGTTCAAGTTCGATCATCTTTAACCTGTCACGGACATTCTGAATCTGCATCCTTGTTTCATCATCGGCTGTGCCCTCCCAGCTCGAAACTGAATCATTAAACATTTTTTCCAGATAAGGTACCACAGATATTGTTGCATTCAGTCCGTTTCCTGCTGCATCCTCGTATTTTTGCAGTTTTTCCATGTCATTTAACACAACCATTGACACATTGTTTAAGCTGTTCTCAACCAGATCAAAACTGTATGTAACCATCTGCGTCACCGTATCTGTCGTCGCATTTCCGGCAAGGATCAGACTTTCCATGCTGTTTACTGTATCCTGACCGGTGGAAACCATTGAATCAAGTCCCGGAAGCATGACCTGACTGGTCGCAACAATACTCTGTGCAGAATTTAAAATACTTGCAAATGAATTCAGGATATTAATGTAACTCTGCAGATCACCACTTACGTCATTCAGCCGTTGCGTAATCGTATCTGCAAGAGAACCTCCGTCAACATCCGTCCCTGCAACTGCATCCCCAACCTGCATCATTGCCTCTGCAAGTGTGCTCACAAAACTTGAATTCACCTGTTCCTGAACCGAAGTTTTTGCTTTTGATGTAATTTTAGGAGCTATTGCATTTTTCTTTTCATTTTCGTAATAGATGATGTCCGGATGTTCAATCTGCCCGCCAAGAAAACTGATCATTTCCTCAGTAAAGTCGTCCGGGATAACAAGAGCTGCATAATATTCGCCACTGTAAACGCCATCTACCGCCTCATCAGATGTGTCGGTAAATACCCAGCCCATAGCTTTGTTTTCCTGTAACGCTTCGACAACAGATGAACCAATGTTGACAGAAATACCAGCCACACTCACACCTTCATCTTCGGATACCACTGCAACTTTCAGGTTTGAAGTTGCACTTGGTCCGTATGGATCCCAGTTTGAAAGTATATTAAACCATGCATAAAGGCATGGAATCACACAAAGTCCCATGATAACCACAACAGCAACCACGTTCTGAAAGATCCTTTTCATATCGGAGATAAAGATTTTAAATATATTTTTCATTCCGTTTTCTCCTCGTTCTCTGCTATCTTCTGAATCTCTGCCTCAGAATTAAACTTTTCGTCCAATTTCTGAATGGCATTTTTAATATTTTCCTCAACTTCATCAAGCTGTTTTCCCATAAGAACATCCACAGATTTATCCTCTTCATCCCGCAGCTCATTTAATTTTTCCTGCAGGTTATAATCTACATACTCGACAAGGATCAGATAAGTTGCAAGTGCAAATAATGATACGATCCATAAGATCAGGAAAACTACCTTGTTACTGTCTGTCCAGAATAAAAGGATCAAAAATATAGGCGGAATGATTGCAATACATTTAAGACCGATCTTGATCCGTTTTTGATTCTGTAAATGGATATTCTGTTCGTACGCAACGAGTTTTCCGTACATTTCCTCGTATCTGCTTTTTTCTTCCATTCTTTTTTCTCCAATTCTGCTATCTATAACAAAATTATTTTTCGTTATGCTTCTGTTACATCATTTTTGTATCTTCCATTCGTTTTTCCACAAAATGATTCAGTTTCACAAATGGAATACGGATCACCAGTCCGATCAAGAGACCTACGACGGCAAAGATCATCAATTCTGCCAGATTCTTCATATAGTCGCTTCCATACATACCACCGATCGTTTCACGCATCGCATTGATTGCATACGGGAACGGGAAAAATATGTATATATTCCGGTAAACCGCCGGCAAAAGTTCAATTGGGAATGTTCCTCCTGAACCCGCGATCTGGATTACCATGATCACAACCGCAAGGGCTTTTCCCACATCACCAAACGAAAGTGCAAGGGAATAGATCAGTAATGTAAACGTAACACTGGCAAGTGAAGCCACCAGCCAGAACCATCCCGGATACAAAATCTGACAGTGCAGGATATAGATATCTCCTAATACTATGATCAACGCCTGTAACTGTCCCATCACAAAAAACAACAGATATCTTCCGAAAAAGAGCTGATATGATTTTACATTCTCTAAATCTTTTGGTTCTGCTTTTACCTTGATCAGGGCAACAAGGATTGTTCCTCCAACCCAGATTGCAAGAATTGAGTAAAACGGTGTCATTGCTGAACCATAATTTGGAATCGGATAAACTTCCTCCGTTGTAACCAGCACCGGCTGTGAGAAGAATTCTCCATAGCCTTCCGGGTCACCCTTCATAAACTCGATAAACGCCTGTACCTTTTCGTCATCCTCAACCGAATTCAGACGTTCTAACAATTTCGTTAATTTTTCACTTACCCCGTCAATAACAGTCTGAATCTGCTCTAAACTGTCATTTGCACCTGTCACAGTTGTCTCAATTCCGGAAAATACAGAATTCATATCTCCTAAAGTGTCATCTAATCTGTTCAGAATATCTGATACATTATTTAACATCTGACTCATACTGTCGATCACATTATTTAACTGTGGGACAAGACTTGTCGTATACATCTCCTGCATATTTGCGATTGCCTGGGAACAGGTAGTTAAAACCTGTGTCATATCCGACAAAGACTGATTGATCGCATCTGCAACCATACTTCCTGACACCTGCGTATTGATCGCATCCGTCTGGGAATCTCCTGAAAATCCCATTGCGATCTGGTTAATGCTGCTGATTGCCTTCTCAATATCCGTTGCGCCACCATTGATCGACTCTATCGTCTCAATGATCTTCTGAATGACAGCACGGTCATCATCCGACACGCTCTCCTCAACAATCACCTTTTTTAAATGTTCCCGCAGACGGTTCAGTTCCCGTTGCAATTCCACTGCGTCCAATGCCGCCTGATTCAGACTGTCCGCCGTCTGCTGTGCATCTCCTGCAAGATTCGTTGCATTAATGCTGTCCCGAATCCTGTTCATAGAGTCATTGATACTTGTCATTGTCTGATTTACATTTTCACTGAACGAATTTAATGACGTTTTTGTATCATCCAGACTGCTTCTTGCCGTACCAAAACTCTTTGCGCCATCTGATACTTTATTACTGAGACCCGGAATACTGCCTTTTGCCTCTGCAACTGCCTGTGAAAGTTCTCCGTTGCCGGCAATAAATGTGTCGATCATCTTACTGTACCCGATCAGATTTTCATTCAGGTTCTCTAGTTTACTCTGAAAATAGGCAAACTTATCATTTTCTTCCATCTGTTCTGAAATATGATTTGTCTGCTCAAATATATTGCTTGCAAGCACTTCTATAAACTGTTCATTGATACTCTGTTTTAAGGTTGATACTGCAGAATCCGTGATCTTTGTTGCTACGGCATTCTTTTTTTCGTTCTCATAATAAGAAATAGTCGGCCCCTTAAAATCTTCCCGGAACACGTTATACATACTATATGTAAAATCAGAACTGATGATGACTGCCGCATAATATTCGCCACTATAGACGCCTTCTAAAGCCGCATCTTTCGTGTCTGTAAATACCCATCCGATCTTATCATTTTCCTTTAAGCTCTCAATGACCGAATCACCCATATTCACAGTGGTTCCATCATCCATCTGATATCCTGCATCTTCCGTAGCTACCGCAATTTTGATATTTTTTGTATTCGCATACGGATCCCAGTTCGAGTAAATATTAAACCATGCATATAGCGATGGTATGATACAAAGACCTATTGCGATTATCAGTGCAAAAGGATTGCGCACCAGTCTCTTCATATCCCCGCTAAAAATATGCCATATATTTTTCATGCCTCACAAGCTCCTTAACTTTTCCATATTCTTCTTCAATAGCGCAAAAATCCCTATTATCGGGAAATTATACCATCCGGAATATCGATTGTCAAATTTACCGCTCTTATCCCTTCACTCTGCATCTTTAAATATTTCACCGTCTATTTCAAAAATAAATTGCAGGGGAACTTCCGTTCTATCCTCAAATATAAGTCTGTGATGACAGGTATCTATTTTCCGCACTCTGCCACAGTGTGTAACATAGGCCCCGCCGTCTTTCTTTTCATCCGGCACAAAATAAGTAAGCGTAATCTCCGGTTTTTCCGTAAAATGTTCCAGTAAACAGCGCATTTTTTCATCAAGCTGTTCTTTTTTATCCTCATCAAGTTCTAAAAAATCTTCTGTCCGTCTTGCCGTCTCACGGATTGAATCCTCATGTCCCGTCAGTGCTGCAAAAGGAGAAAATTGCGCTGCTCTGTCTAACAATGCCATCTGCGGATGTTTTACAGAAACATGGTGTGGCAGATGGATGATATCATCATATTTGTGTGTTTCTTTTTCTTTAAACAGATTTTGTTCCCTCATGCTTTGTGTCCCCCGATCTGCCTGTTACGTTCTATACTTGTAGCGCCTTCCTGAAGATTCATCCCCTTTAACATGGCATTTTTCCCATATTTCTTTTTTACACTGAGAACTGCCTCCTGAAGTTTTCTCTCTTTTTCCATTTTTTCCTTTTCCGCCTGCTTTTTTTCTTCTAATGCCGCATAATCCGTAAACAGATCCAACTGTTCAAATGTATCATCCTGTTTTGCTGAAGTTTCATCCGACAGTCTGCAGGCGACAACATAAATCCGGCGGATCAGAAGATCTGGATCTACGATACGGTCATACAACTCCATAACAGCATCCATAATCTGTTTGGTCGATGAAGTCCGGCTTTTCAGATTGATCGTACCGTGAGCGTGTTTTGGCACTTTTCTTCCATAACGGTCAATGGTCACTTCCCCATGATATGCATTTTTACGCTTCGGATCAGTCAGATTATCGATATCATAACCGATGGTAAGTACCATCTGATCTGTAACCAGATGTTTGTCCACAAGATCCAGTACAAGCAAATCCGTCATTTCCCGGACGATCAGCTTTCCCTTTTCAAATTCATATGGACACTGTAATACCTGCCCGGAACTAATGCTGTTTGTCTCCGGCTTGTACGCCTTGATCAGATCGATCGTGGTCGGCTCATACCCCCATGCATGATCGATCAGAAGTTCTGCATTGATGCCAAACATCCTGTATAGCAGATCTTCGTTATAAAAATCCTGTTCCCTCCCCAATGAACAGCGGGCAACATCTCCCATTGTATACAGGCCTGCCGCCTCTAATTTTTTCCGGTATCCACCGCCAACCCTCCAGAAATCTGTCAGCGGTCTGTGATCCCACAGCAGCCGGCGGTAACTCATCTCATCAAGCTCTGCGATCCGCACTCCATTTGCATCCGGTGTCACATGTTTTGCAACAACATCCATCGCAACCTTGCACAGATAAAGATTCGTACCGATACCGGCGGTTGCCGTAACACCGGTTTCTTTTAAAACATCCTGAATCATTTTCTCTGCAAGCTCCCTTGCACTCATCTGATATGTTTTCAGATAATGCGTTACATCCATAAATACTTCATCCACGGAATAAACATGCATATCTTCCGGTGCTACATATTTTAAATAAATATCATAGATCCGGTTACTTTCTTCCATATAAAGCGCCATGCGCGGTGGTGCTGTAATATAAGTCAGTTCCAGTGCCGGATTATTTTTCAGTTCCCTGTCATCTGCTGATTTTCCCGTAAACATTCCACCGGCAATCCGGCTTCTCCGCTCCTTATTGACCTGTTTTACTTTCTGCACCACTTCAAATAATCTTGCACGTCCCGGAATACCGTATGCCTTTAATGACGGTGATACCGCAAGGCAGATCGTTTTCTCCGTTCTGCTCTCGTCTGCCACGACAAGATTTGTCGTCAGCGGATCATATCCTAATTTTACACATTCTACAGATGCATAAAAAGATTTCAGATCGATTGCAATATAAATATGGGATGAATCATTCATGTCCGGACGCCGCCTCTCTTTCTGCTTCTGGTTATAGATATTATTATAGCAGAAAATATGTTCGGTTATCACCCTGTTTTGGAAAAAATTGAAAATATCGGACTATATTAAAATAATGGTACTGATTCTAATAAATCATCCAAAAATAGCCACCTGGATAGTTAGTCCAAATGGCTTATAAAAAATATATCACTTTAATCTATAGATAATCTTTTTCTACAAAATACCCCTCTTCGAAACGTCCTATCAGGCTTTAAAACTGTCTTCTTCCTGCATTCCCTTTTCAAAATACTCTTCTGCTATCATTTTAAATTTATAAAAAACATCATAATACACTGTTGTTATCTTTTCAAAATTTTCTCTTGCAACTGCACCATCATAATCATGAGCAAGCAGATTTCTTGTTCTCAACATTTGCAGCCAAACATCATCATCAATCAATTTGTTTGAAAATGCCGCCTGTAAATTCGCTCTTGGCGATCCAAGCGCTATATCATTAATACCCAATACTTTGACTAAAATATCCTTCATCACTATCCATGATAAATCAAATGTTAAATTATAATTTTGAACAGTACCTTCTAACACAAAATCAGCATCCGGGTCTGCTGTTTTACTTTTTTTTAAATTATTCAAACTTCTGCAAAAATTTTTATATCTGTTAATATATTTGTTTTCCATACTTTGCGATATCCTCCAAAAGATACTGGTTTCGAATTGTTTTATATTCCAAAATATCTATCTTACGTAAAGTTTCTATTTTTTCTAGATCCTGTTCAAGTTTATCCATATCCACATCACCATAAACTACAAAATCAATATCACTATATGGAGTTGCTGTATCTGTTGCGAATGAACCTATAAGAACCAATTTTTTTACACCATTTTTTTTACATATTTCTGCAACTTTTGTAATTAATATATTTACGGGCATTACATTCATGATTCTAAACTAACCCTCCCGTTTCTCAAAACATTTAGAATTCTGATAAAAGTATAAATCATATTCAAATAAATTTATACAGAAAAAGAAACGGGATTCTTGCAAATACAAAAATCTCGTTTCTTTCTATGCTTTAAATTTATCTTAGAACTTACCAGCCTTATGAGCTTCCTCAACGGAAACTGCAACAGCAACTGTAGCACCAACCATAGGGTTGTTACCCATTCCGATCAGACCCATCATCTCAACGTGAGCCGGTACGGAAGAAGAACCTGCGAACTGTGCATCAGAGTGCATACGTCCCATGGTATCTGTCATACCGTAGGAAGCAGGACCTGCTGCCATGTTGTCCGGGTGAAGTGTACGTCCTGTACCACCGCCGGAAGCAACTGAGAAGTATTTCTTACCCTGCTCGATACATTCTTTTTTGTATGTACCTGCAACCGGATGCTGGAAACGTGTTGGGTTTGTAGAGTTACCAGTGATGGAAACACCTACGTTCTCATGATGCATGATTGCAACACCTTCCTGAACGTCATCTGCACCGTAGCATTTTACAGTTGCGCGAAGTCCGTTGGAATATGCTTTCTCATATACAACATTTAATTTTGCAGCTTTGTAATCATACTGTGTCTCAACAAATGTGAATCCATTGATACGGGAGATAATCTGTGCAGCATCTTTTCCAAGTCCGTTTAAGATAACACGTAATGGTTTCTGACGTACTTTGTTTGCTTTCTCAGCGATACCGATTGCACCCTCAGCTGCTGCGAATGACTCATGTCCTGCTAAGAAGCAGAAGCACTCTGTCTCTTCCTCTAATAACATTTTACCAAGGTTACCATGTCCTAAACCTACTTTTCTGTGGTCTGCAACAGAACCCGGAATACAGAATGCCTGAAGTCCCTCACCGATTGCTGCAGCAGCATCAGCAGCTCTTGTACATCCTTTTTTGATTGCGATTGCAGCACCTACAGTGTAAGCCCAGCAAGCGTTCTCGAAACAGATTGGCTGGATTTTCTTTACCTGATCGTAAACATCAAGTCCAGCATCTTTTGTAATTTTTTCAGCTTCTTCGATAGAGCTGATACCATAGCTGTTTAACACAGCGTTGATCTGGTCAATTCTTCTTTCATATCCTTCAAATAATGCCATTTTCGTCCGTCTCCTTTCCTACTCTTCTCTCGGGTCGATGATTTTAACAGCATCTGCCACACGGCCGTACTGTCCTTTTGCTTTTTCCCATGCAGTGTTAGGATCATCGCCTTTTTTGATGAAGTCAGTCATTTTTCCAAGAGAAACGAACTGATATCCGATAACTTCGTTATTCTCGTCAAGAGCAATACCGGTTACATAACCTTCTGCCATCTCCAAGTAACGAACACCTTTCTCTTTGGTAGCGTACATTGTACCAACCTGGGAACGAAGTCCTTTACCTAAATCCTCAAGACCAGCACCGATTGCAAGACCGTCATCAGAGAATGCACTCTGTGTACGACCGTAAACGATCTGTAAGAATAACTCTCTCATTGCTGTATTGATTGCATCACAAACAAGGTCTGTGTTTAATGCTTCAAGAATAGTTTTGCCCTGTAATACCTCTGCTGCCATAGCTGCGGAATGTGTCATACCAGAGCATCCGATTGTCTCAACTAAAGCTTCTTCGATTACACCATTTTTTACATTTAATGAAAGCTTGCAGGCACCCTGCTGAGGAGCACACCAGCCAACACCGTGTGTAAAACCTGAAATATCTTCAATTTTTTTAGAATGAACCCATTTGCCTTCTTCCGGAATTGGAGCTGGTTCATGTTTTGCGCCCTTTGCTACAGGACACATGTTTTCGACTTCCTTAGTGTAAATCATTTTAAGACTCCTTTCACTTAAATAGAACTGTATGTATCAGACTTTGTTATACATTTAACATACCTTACCTATTTTCGCACATTTTGTTGAAATCTACAAGTCCTAATCGAAAAAAATTATCTTTATTCCGTGTATTTGTTTTTATACACTAGTCAAAGTAATTTAACTCCGAAAAAACTTCCGTGCCGGGTCTGCCGACGTTGCTGACATTTTCACCATCCACATGGATGTACCCTTCTGTTCCGTCTTTTGCACGCACATAGATCCATTCCTTTGCATCAGAGCTGATAAAGAACACATCCTGCCCGGACGAAACCGTTACCTGTTCCGAATTCTGATCCATAGCTTTCCACAACGGAAGATCCACATATAATCTGTGCGGTGTGAAATACTTGTATTGATGCATACCGCCATCCATATATTCCAGTTTCCGTGCATTGCTGTCATACCACCAGTATCCATTAAGATATGCGGTTTCAAGAATATCTGTACGGATTGTTCCATTGATTCCGTTTTGCCCGGTAAAACCATTGATTCCGCCATTCTGCTCCTTAAAAGGGAAACCATCCACTTCCCCGATAAACGCCAGCGCACTTCCGTCATACCGGTAAAAATAAGTCGCATAATCGGCACTTGGTCCATCGTCTAATACCGCGATTTCCAGAGAATTATCATATTCATCCATGTCTGTAACATAAAAGCTTTCCGTTTCTGGTGTCACCATAGCTACATATTCACACAGTTCATATGCTGTTCCATTAACCGTAAGGACACAGGAATAACCTGAATAATCACTACTCTCTTTCACATCATAACGGATCTCTTCTTCGCTGCCATCTCCATTAAGATCCACCATAATATTCTGTCCTGTTTTATATTCTTTCGGATACGGATGCTCCTGTTCATATGCTGTTTCAGCTTCCTGTATTACCTTTAAGTTGTCTTTTTCTGTCTGGCTCAGCACAGATTCATCAAATGCATCTGCTTCTTCACTTTTTTCATACCAGGAACATGCATTAAAATAACTCTGCAGATATTCATTGGTAAAACCCCGTCCATGTCTTGCATAGATTTCATTGCGTGCTAACCATAAATCATTGTCCGACATATTGATAAGACTGTCTGCCGAAATTGTCTGTGTCATACTGACCGGAATGATATACTGGTCAGCATCTTTGTGCAGGTTCTGTGTATCAATGACCGCATTCTGTACTACCGTATCTGACTGCTGCATCATCCCTTGATATTCATTTAAAGTATCCTCATTTTCCACATCGCAGCTCACATCCGTAGGCCTCACAACCTCATATAACACTCCATCATCGGTATATCCTAAAATACTTACACCGGCAGCATCCGGATACCATTCCGTGTCTTTGGTAATTCCAAAAAGAAACCCCGTCCCACTTTCTTTCTCATAGGATTTTTTCTGAAAAACAGAAAAACCGGTATCATCTTCTAAAATTACATACTTATCTTCCCAGCTCTCCGGGAACTGCAGCGTGATCTCTTTCCAGATATATTTTTCTTCGGCTGCTTCCATTTTTTCAGACGCACTGCTGTCTATTTCGGATTCTGTTTCATCTGTATCTGAAATTCCTGCTGTTTTCTGCTCATTGCTGTTTATTTTATTTTGTGCCATATCTGGCTCACCACACCCTGCTGTAAAAAGCAAAAGTGCGGCTGTAAACAACCACACTTTATTTTTCATATAATTATGCATTCCTTTCTGTCAGTGCAAAAACTTTTTTATATCATCTGCCGTACTGTGAATTTTCTCTACCGCATTCTGAACCTGTTTTGCAACATCAAGGTTTTCTTCACTGAGTGTATGTACCTGTTCTGCACTCGCCGTAACTTCCTCAGTCGCTGCCGAAAGCTGCGAGCAGTTTACCACAATCTTATTGTTGGAATCTGAAAGTCCGCTTACCTTTTTATTGACCTCTTCAATATGGGCAACCAGCTCACCTATATTTTTATTAAGCAGATTAAATGTTTCTGACGCAGCAAGAATCTTTTCTTTCTGATCTTCCGTTGCCTGTACAGAACCTTCTACTGATACAACCACATCATTTGCATTTGCATTCAGTTCGTTTGTAATTCTCGTGATCTCTTCCGTCGAATTTTTTGTCTGTTCCGCAAGCTGTCTGATCTGCTCTGCTACAACCGCAAAACCTCTTCCGGCTTCTCCGGCACGTGCACTCTCAATAGATGCATTTAACGCCAGCAGGTTTGTCTGACTTGAAATATTTAAGATCATACCTGCAATCTCTTCTACTTCTTTTGTCTTATCCTGAAGTTTGGTCATTGCCTCAGTAACATCATGATTTGTATTTGTGATCTGCTCTGCCTGATCTTTCAACGCATCCATCACACGCATATTTTCCTGAATGCTGTCATTTGAATTCATTGCGATATCCACCATCTGTTTTGATCGCTCACTTGTTTCCTCGATCGCATCCTGGATCGTTGCAGTCATGGTATTCTGTTCTTCGATGCTGTTTGCATTCATTCCGGAAGCCGTTGTAATCTCCTGCATACTGCCAGTTACAGAATTGGTCGTCTCGACCAGTTTTCCGATCAGGCTGCTGCTCTTAACTGATTCTTCCTGAACAGTTTTGGAAATCTCAAGCACTCCCTGTAAAATTTCATTCTGCTTTTTGTGTTCCTCATCTATGGATCCAAGTGCATCTGCGTTAAACAATAATGTGATCTTTCCAATTCTTGAAACCATAAATAAAACGCCAAGCACGCCGACCACAGAACATATTGTATCCACGTTCAATACAGTAATACCCTTTATTCCCTGAACAATCGTAACGATCACGTAGAGAATACTCACTCCCACACAGGTTCTTTTTAATCCACCTTCATCATAGTACGGAATCTGTAACGCAACTAAAACGATCAGTACATACGTAATAAAATGTGCATCTGTCTGTACTCCGACTAACAGATACTCTAATCCCATCTCAAGCGTAGCAATCACTTTTAATTTTGCTGTTACATGATCTTTATGATAAATAATCGTGTTCAAAACTGATGCGCCTATTATTAATGCAGTATTCCCATATACTACTGCATTTACCAGATTCTGATTTGCCATGCGGAGCCACAGATACAGTAAAAACAATATTCCAAGAAATATGGTTGCACCTATATAGAACCGGTTCATCTTTCTGATCCGTTCCGCTTTATCATTATAAATATATTTCTTTTCTTCTTCCATATATTTTATCTCCCTGTACTTAAAATATGATCAATATTTTCTGCCATAACTTATCCGACCTGTCCGGATCTTAAGTTTAAGAATATCATGCTTCTTTTTTCTGTACAACCTCGCCCGGTTTCTTAAAAATTGAGTTTGCCGGGATCACTCCCCTGACACTTGAAAGCGGATATACATTTGTATGTCTGCCGATCACCGTTCCAGGATTTAATACAGAATTGCATCCAACTTCAACAAAATCTCCAAGCATTGCACCAAATTTCTTTAATCCGGTTTCAATTTTTTCATCACCATCTTTTACCACAACCAGTGTCTTATCTGATTTCACATTTGATGTGATTGATCCTGCACCCATGTGTGACTTATAACCCAGAATAGAATCACCAACATAATTGTAATGCGGCACCTGAACGGAATTGAAAATAATATCATTTTTCAGTTCTGTGGAATTGCCGACAACAGAACCCTTTCCTACGATCGCACTGCCGCGGACAAATGCGCAGTGACGGATTTCTGCATCCTCATCAATGATCAGCGGACCGTTTAAACATGCTGTCGGTGCCACTTTTGCACTCTTTGCAACCCAGATATCCTCGCCTCTTTTTTCAAACTTTTCCGGATCTAATGTTGGTCCAAGCTTTTTTATGAACTCACTGATCCCTTTTAAAGCCTCCCATGGATATGTAAACTGTTCTAAATATTCTTTTGCGATTGTTTCATCCAAATCATATAAATTGCTGATTTTTGCGTTTTCCATCTTTTCCTCCATCCCAGAATGTCTCTGTCACATGGATATGAATCCAGTGTGATCCTTGCATTTCTGTTTGCATACTGGTTCTATTGTAAAACGTTTTCACAGATCTGTCAAAATAATATTCGAACACTGCAAAAAAATCTCCGGACAGACAAGAATTTCTGTCTGCCGGAGATCGCTTACGGCATAAACTCATCTAAAAAATTGCTTCCTGCGATCCATTCCTGCTCTTCTTCCTCCTGGAACGCCGCAGCCTCATTTGCCATAGCGGCATAGAAATCATCTGCACCATCCGGTTCAGAGTCCGTCCGTTGTGACTGCTGTGTCTCTGTGCCACCCTGTTCTGCCTGCTGCATCTGCTGTGCCCCATTCTCCTGCACAGCCGTCTGCACTTCTGACTGCCCCTCTGTCTCCTGTTTTTGCAGAGACTGGCTTCCCGGATTGTCAAAATCAAAACTGATCCGCTCATCCTCATATTTTAAACATGCATCAAATACATTTCCTGCTTTCGAGTTAAATCCAGTCACTTTTTCCTTTGTCTTTCCGGTTTCCAACAGTTCTTTTATGATTGCTTCCGAAAGCGGCACTTTCGCAACCGTATGCCCTACCTTAAAACCGCAGTCACACTCATAATACCATTGGCTTTTCTTTAAGAGTTCCCCACATTTCGGACACTTTACCGTCGTCTCGACCGGCTTTGGTTTCTCCGGGAAATCAAAGGTGATCTGCCCCTCTTTGGTCAGTTTTAACGGCGCATCAAATTTCATTCCGGTCTTTGCGATAAATCCTTCGATCACACCGGTTTTTCCATTGGTTAAAAGTTCTTTGACCTGTGCTTCTTTTAATTTTACTCCTGCGATCTGTCCAACCGAAAAACGACAGCTTTCCGGATCATCTTTTTTATAATTCGCACAGCCATAGCCGAACGGCGTTTTTACCATATCCCCACCGCAGACCGGACATTTCACATCTTTTAATTTTGGCGCTTCCACATCCGAGAAATCGTATTTCAGTCCGATCACCTTGCCGGATTCGTCTCTATTTAAAGCAATCCTTGCATCAAACTTCTTTCCTGTCTTTGACTTAAAACCGCGAATCGTTGCTGTCCGGCCTTCTGTCAGAAGCTGTTTCACCTGTGCCTCATTTAACGTTTTTTCTCCCATCTTTCCAATGGAAAAACGGCAGCTTTCCGGGTCATCTTTTTTATAATTCGCACATCCGTAGCCAAACGCTGTCTGTACGATATCACCACCGCAGAGCGGGCAGACTACATCTTTTATCTTCTTTGCCTCCACATGGTCAAAGTCAAATTTTAAATACTTCCGACCGGTTTCATCCGTCTCTAACGCCACACAGGCATCAAATTTTTTCCCGGTCTTCGACTTAAAACCGCGGATTGTCTCCGTTCTGCCGTCGGTCAGAAGTGCTTTCACCTGAGTCTCTGTCAGGTCACGTCCCGCAAGTGTACCGATGGCAAAGCGGCAGCTCTGCGGATTTTGCTGGTCGTAATTCATACAGCCATAACCAAATGATGTTTTCTGGATCTGTCCGCCGCACATCGGGCAGACTACATCTTCTAATATCTCTGCCTCATTCTTTGAAAAATCAAATTCGACTGTTTTTCTGCCATCCTCTCCTGTTTTCAAAAGCAATGCCGCCGAAAACTTCTTTTTATTTTTTGCGGTAAACCCTTTTAAGACCTCCGTCTCTCCTTTTTGCAGCAGATCAGTCAGGTCATCCACACTAAGGGATTTTCCCGCGATTTTTCCAATGGAGAAATAACAGCTTTTCGGATCTTCACGGTGTTTCACACAACTGTAACCAAAAGAAGTGATTTCCATATCAGAACCGCAGACCGGACATTTCACCCCTTCTAATATTTCAGGTTCATTTTTGGAAAAGTCAAAATTGACTGATGCTTTTCCATTCTCATCTTTTTCAAGTACCAGTGCAGCAGAAAAGCGTTTTCTGGACTTTGAGATAAAGCCGGACAATACCTCTGTGTGTCCTTTGGTCAGAAGCTCCACCACTTCGTCTTTCTCTAAGTCTCTTCCTGCTATGGTTCCGATGGCAAACTTGCATCCGCTTCCATCTTTTTTATAATTACTGCATCCATAACCGAATGGTGTCGTTTCCATATCCCCGCCGCAGACCGGACAGACCGCCTCTATTTTTTTTCTGGCTGCAAGTCCTCTTCCACCTTTTCCGACAAATGGATGTATCCTTGCAGCAAGATTTCCGGTCAGATCATGCTCGATCATGGAAACCGTTTCTTTCCGGATAAAATCCTCCAGTTTCCCGCGATAATCTTCCATAACGACTGTTCCGCGCGTAATACCGTCAAGTCCTTTTTCCCAGGAAGCTGTCATTTTCGGATTCAAAAGCGCAGGCACAGTCATACTTACCACCTCAAACACCATCTCACCGATTGCTTCCGGACTTAATACCTGTGTCTTTTTATTCAGGTTAAGATACCCGATGCGCACCAGTTTACGGATGATCTCAGCTCTTGTCGCAGACGTTCCAATCCCTGATCCCTTGATCTGTTCTCTTAACTCTTCCTCCTCAATAAGCTGTCCGGCATTTTCCATTGCAAGCACCATGGAACCGGACGTGTAACGTTTTGGCGGTGCCGTTTTCCCCTCTTTGATCTCGTAACCATCCACATTCAGCGGATCGCCGGTCTTTAACTGTCCCGCCAGTTTTAAAAGTCCCGCACTCTCTTCTTCCTTATTGTCTTCATTTGCCGGTCTTCCCATAATTTCAAGGAATCCCGGATTTTTAAGTGCCTTTGCAGATGCAAAAAACTGCTCTGCTTCCACCTGTACCACAAGTTTGACTGTCTCATACTCTGCCGCCGGATAAAAAATACTTAAAAAGCGGCGTACGATAAGATCGTATACTCTTCGCTGCAGGTCATTTAACGAATGAAGTTCCGTAAGCTGCCCGGTCGGAATGATCGCATAGTGGTCTGTGATCTTTGAGTCGTCGGTATACTGTGTACGTGCAATATTCCGGTAGCTGCCTTCTTTTAGAATATGTTCCGTATAAGTTTTGGTCGGCTCATAAGTTTTCAGGCGGTTTAAATTTTTACCGATTTCCTTTGCTACCGCTGTTGACAGAACTCTCGCATCTGTTCTTGGATAAGTCGTGAGTTTTCTCTCATATAAATCCTGTGCCACCTGCAATGTCTCGTCCGGACTGATCTTGTATCGTTTGGAGCACTCTGCCTGCAACTCTGCAAGATTAAATAACAGTGGTGCTTTCTTTCTGGATGTACCGCGCTCCATAGATTTTACAAACGCCATTTTCCCGTCAAGTTCACCGATCAGTTTTTCTGCACTCTCACGCTTTTTGAATCCATTTTCCTTATATAAAAGCGGCGATTCAAAATATCCAGAACCCTCAACCGCTTTCCACTCTGCAGCAACTGACACCTCATTTTCAGCACCTTCCGGTAAAAAGTCTCCCACCACACGATAAAATGGAGTCTCAGTAAAATTGCGTATCTCACGCTCACGGATCACAACCATCCCAAGTACACACGTCATGACACGTCCCACAGCGATCGCTGTGTAACTCTTTGTCGCCGCGGCATCATTTAATAATTTCCCGTATTTTACCGACATGGCTCTGGAAAAATTGATTCCCATCGCATAATCTTCAATCGTACGCATGATACCGGATTTTGCCAGATTGTCATACTCTGACATCGGCTTTGCCTCGCGGATTCCGCGCAGGATTTCTTCCTCGGTCTGGGAATCGATCCAGACACGAAGTTCTTTCATTCCTTCCCTGACACCACCGAAACGTCTGATATTCTCCTCGATCGTCTGTCCTTCTTTTCCGGCATCACCTGCCCAGTAGACGGTCTCTATATCCTCTCTGAAAAGCATTCTGTGCACGGTATCATACTGCTTGCTGACATCTGGTATTACATTATATTTATATTCTTCCGGCAGAAATGGCAGATCCTCCAACCGCCATCTTTTGTACTTTTCATCATATGCTTCCGGATAGACCATTTCCACTAAATGTCCGACGCACCATGTGATGACATAGTCATCATTTTCAATGTATCCGTCTTTTCTCCCGTTCACGCCAAGAATCCTTGCAAACTCCTGCGCCACGCTTGGTTTCTCCGTTATTATCAAAGACTTTGCCACTAAAATATTTCTCCGTTTCTGATTACTTAACCTTTATTTCGCATAAGAGAAATTATAACATTTTTAAATTTTTTAGGCAATATAAAACGCCATCGGAAATCCTCCGATGACGTTTCTATCATCCATGTTTTATTTATTTCTTTGTAATATATCCCTGTGCTTTCAGCAGTTCTGCGCAAAGTACTGCACCGCCTGCTGCACCACGGACTGTGTTATGGGAAAGTCCGACAAATTTCCAGTCGTATACGGTATCCTCTCTTAATCTGCCGACTGAGATACCCATTCCGTTCTCGTAATTAACATCTAAGGAGACCTGCGGTCTGTTGTCTTCCTCTAAGTACTGGATAAACTGCTTTGGTGCGCTCGGAAGACCTAACTCCTGCGGAACACCGCTGAAGTTCTTCAAAGCCTCGATCAGCTGCTCTTTTGTCGGGTTTTTCTTAAATTTAACAAATACTGCTGCTGTATGTCCGTTTAATACCGGAACACGGATACACTGACAGGTAATGACCGGTGATTCTGCCGGAACGATCGCTTTTTTCTCGTCATCAACATAACCCCAGATACGAAGCGGCTCTTTCTCAGATTTTTCTTCCTCACCACCGATGTAAGGAATGATGTTTCCTACCATCTCAGGCCAGTCTTTAAATGTCTTTCCGGCACCTGAGATTGCCTGATAGGTTGTAGCAACCACTTCATACGGCTCGAACTCTTTCCATGCAGTAAGTACCGGTGCATAGCTCTGGATGGAGCAGTTTGGTTTTACAGCAACGAAACCGCGTTTTGTACCAAGACGCTCTTTCTGGTACTTGATGACTTCCATATGCTCCGGGTTTACTTCCGGCACTACCATAGGAACATCCGGTGTCCAGCGGTGTGCACTGTTATTGGAAACAACAGGTGTCTCTGTCTTTGCGTAATCTTCCTCGATCTTTTTGATCTCCTCTTTGGTCATATCCACTGCGGAAAATACAAAATCAACCTCTGCTGCTACTTTCTCCACTTCATTGACATTCATGACAACGATATTTTTTACTGCCTCCGGCATCGGTGTATCCATTTTCCAACGGTCACCAACTGCCTGCTCATAAGTCTTTCCGGCGCTTCTAGGACTTGCTGCAATGGTTGTCACCTCAAACCATGGGTGATTTTCCAGAAGAGAGATAAATCTCTGTCCTACCATACCTGTTCCACCAAGAATACCAACTTTTAACTTTTCGCTCATTTTGCTCTAATCTCCTCGTCCCTTATTCTCTGTTTGTCCGTCTGTCGCAAACATGTGTCTTTCATAGTAAATATATTATGCTATTTTCCCGAAAAAAGCAATGCTTATTTTGTCAAAGTTTCCTGTATTTTTAGCAAAAACTTGTACATTTGTCACAACAACACGTCAGTGTACAAAAGTGTTACATCCATTCTTTGCTCAGATATTCGCGCTCTTTTTCAATGACTTTCTCCATTGCTTCCCTGCCAGGTGCGCCAATCGTCAGACGTTTATTGACACATGTTTCCATGGAGATCGCATCATAGATGTCCTCCTCGAATACCGGACTGATCGCTTTTAATTCTTCCAGACTCATGTCATCGATCGGAATCTTTTTATCAAGGCAGTAAAGTACGATACGACCAACGATTCCATGTGCATCACGGAATGGAACGCCATGATTTACCAGATAATCTGCTGCATCTGTTGCGTTTGTAAATCCATGATTTGCAGACTGACGCATTCTTTCTTTATTAAAACGCATGGTTGCAAGCATTCCATTGAATAATGCAACACATCCCTTTACTGTGTCCATCGCATCAAAAGAAAGCTCCTTATCTTCCTGCATATCTTTATTGTATGCAAGCGGGATTCCTTTCATTGTCGTAAGTAAAGACATCAGAGCACCATAGACACGTCCGGTCTTACCACGAACCAGTTCTGCGATATCCGGGTTTTTCTTCTGTGGCATGATACTGCTTCCGGTACTGTACGCATCATCGATTTCAACAAACTGATATTCGTTGGAGTTCCAGATAATCACTTCCTCAGAAAAACGGGAAAGATGCATCATGATCGTTGCACACGCAGATAAAAACTCGATCAGATAATCGCGGTCTGAAACGTCGTCCATACTGTTTAAAGTTGGTCCATAAAAGCCAAGCAGTTCCGCAGTATACTCGCGGTCTAACGGATAAGTTGTACCGGCAAGCGCCCCGGAACCGAGCGGACAGTAATTCATACGCTCGTAAATATCATGCAGACGCAGACGGTCACGCTTGAACATTTCAAAATAAGCACCCATATGATGTGCCAGCGTGATCGGCTGTGCTTTCTGCAAATGGGTAAAGCCCGGCATGATCGTCTCTGTATTTTCTTCCATAATATGTAAGATCGTGGTCAGAAGTTCTTTTAACAGTCCATCCACTGCGAGCACCTCGTCTCTGGTGTAAAGACGCATATCAAGTGCCACCTGGTCATTACGGCTGCGTCCGGTATGAAGCTTTTTACCGGTATCGCCGAGACGGTCGATTAAATTTGCCTCCACAAAACTGTGAATATCTTCGTATTCTGATGTGATCTCTAATTTTCCGCTCTCCACATCTTCTTTGATCTCCTGCAGTGTCGTGACGATATCGTTCATTTCCTGTTCTGTTAAAATACCCTGTTTTCCAAGCATTTTTACATGTGCGATACTGCCCTCGATATCCTGTTTATAAAATTTCTGATCAAATGTGATAGACGCATTGAAATTATATACAAGCTGGTCTGTTGCCTTTGTGAAACGTCCTCCCCATAACTGTGCCATATCTAAATCCTCACTTTCGTTGTCATAATTACATTTCATTCTACATGAAGTGCTGCATCCCTGCAAGTCCCTGTTGTATTTTTATGCACCGGCTATACATGCTGTCACGCATGCTTCTCCGCTTCCTTCGCCGCGATCTGCGCATCCCTTTCCTTTTTCGAAAAAACACAGCCGCAGTAATACTGGCGGTACATGCCATATTCTTCGGAAAGCTCCACGGAACGCTTATATCCGTTTTTCTTTTTAAAATCAGAATTTAAGTATGAAATCCCATATTCCTCAGATAAACGATCCCCGATCTCATTTAATTTTTCTGCATTTTTAAGCGGACTGATGGATAATGTCGTTGTAAAATAATCCATATGAAGTTTATTTGCAATCTCTGCCGATTCCCGGAGCCGCAGTTCATAGCAGCGGAAACACCTCTCACCGCCCTCTTTCACGTCCTCTAGTCCCTGCGCCATCTGATAAAAACGTTCTTTATCATAATTTCCCTCTACAAAAGAAACCGGATATTTTGCCGGCAGTCTCTCGATAAAGCGCTGCTGCTCTTTTACACGTTTAAAATATTCCTCTTCCGGATAAATATTCGGATTATAATAAAAAACCGTGATTTTAAAATACTGTGACAGATACTCCAAGCAGTAAGAACTGCAGGGTGCACAACAACTGTGCAACAGCAGGGTGGGCACTTTGTTCTCACTCTGGTTTTTCGCTATGGTCTCCTCAAGCATTTTCTGATAATTCTGTTTCAATTTTCTGCCTCCCATGACAATATTTCTTCTGCCCGCGCCCTCCAGGTATGCCCGGTACAGAATGTCTGATATGCATTGTCCCGGATCTTTTCCCGAAGTCTGTCATTTTCCATCAGTTCTCCGGCAGCTTCCGACAGCGAACCTATTTCTGACAGCGAATAAAACATCAGATCCTCCCTGTTTTTAAAATGCGAACTCCTGTACGGATTCTCATCTGTCAGCACCACAGTACGGTTTGCCATCCCGGCAATCGCCCTGTCATGGATGCCCCGGTTAAAAATCGGCGAAACATCAAGCATGATCTGGTTTCTTGCAATTTTCTCAAAAGAAAGATCAAAGGTAACCGGCTTTTCGATCGTCAGATATTTCTCATAGGGAGTCTGATATTTTTCCCATCCCTCACCGACTAACCGTACCGGTATCTTTCTTTTTAAAAGCTCATCAAGTGCCGCTTTCCTGAAATAATCCCTGATGTAGGCATCCGATGCATACATTGTATTCATAAAAAGAGCAAACTGCGCACTGTCAAGTTCCATGTCATTTTCTTTCAGGCATGCCCGAAATGCTTCCTCCATCGGAAGTTCCGGCGTCCCGATCCTCATTTCTATGATCCTTTTCATCAATCCGCAAAAAGGCTCCGGTGCTGCTTTCACAATATCATATACCTTATCCGGTGAATCGTAAGTTCCTATAAAAAGGATCCGATCCGCAGGATTTTTTTCACCGTCAAATAATGCAACCGTCGCTCCAAGCGGGAGCATATGCACGCTCTTTACTTTTGGATGATATTTTCTGACATAATCAGCCTGTCCTTCATCCAGCACGATTACATGAAAATTTTTTGCCTGTGTCATCAGACAGTTATAATGAAATAATGGATGATCCAAAATATAATCGTAAAATGGACCATCGATCAGGTCTGTCACCGGTGTCCCGTCATCCATCGCAAGTCTTGGAAGCAAAGAGTTAAAGTCAAAAACTGCACGATATTTTTTTCCAAAAAATGGAGAAAGTACCTTATCAAGATCATCTTTGGATGTAAACTCACATACTGTCGTCTCATAGCCTGCTTCTTCAAACGCACCTGCAAGCTGATGGGCAAAAAAGTTTCCCGACAAATAACAGATTTCCCTGGAACAGAATACTAAAATCTTTTCCTGTGCTTTCATCCGTTTTTCCTCCCGTAAAATACAAACGGACTCCTGCTAAAAGTCTCCCCAAAGCAAAAGTCCGTTTTCATCCTCATTCCTTACTCTCTTACATAACGCAGGCACAAAATTCCAACTAAATATTCTACCACGCAAAGCACCATAAAAACAGTTGCTCCGGCGAAAACCCCTGCTACGATCTGAGCGATCACAGCAATCGCATGCAGCCAGACCGGTACATCATGCAGGCAGCAGGCAATCCCTGCTTCTAACAATACGATCAGACAAACCGGAACAACCGGCATATGCAGAGCAATAATTCCTGCCAGAATAACCGCAAGTGCTGCAACAATGACTGCAAACAGCATCAGCATACTCTGATTCTCTGCAAATAACGTTCCAAGGATACCCCCTATACTCTTTTTTCTGCGCTGCTTTATGGATACGCGCGGCTCCTCTTTTTTTACATAATTTTCAGGTTCACTCATACCTTAATACCTCTCCTCTTTCTGCTATAATGTCATCCGGTCAAATGATCTGCTTACCGGAAAACACGTCATCTTTCTGCATTATATCAATTTATATAAAAAAGAACAAGTAGTTTTCACTTTACCCTCTTTCAAAAAGGATGTATACTGATACAACGAAAATAATTATCTGACAGAAATGGAGAACCCGATGAATCATACAACGATCAACAAACCTGATACATGGTGTTCCATGTGGGGAAATGCAGTTTCAATCGCAGAACACCGGCCGGAAAGCTATGCAAAAGATATTACACTCCGCTATCCGGTCTATGCGCCATTTGACGGAACATCTTTAAGATTTACCTTTGACAATTACTGTGGAAGCGAACCTGTCTCTATCACAAAGGCAACCGTCTCCGTTGCGGACTTCAATACCAACAGCGATTCTGCCCCCAAAATTAATCTGTCCTGCCCGCAGAAGAAATCGACAACAACACAGATTACTTTTTTGGGCAATCCTTCTGTGACACTTGATGCACACAAGCGTATTGTAAGCGATGAAGTTTCCTTTCAGGTTCAGGCAGGACAGACACTTTGTGTCAATCTTTATTTTGCAGACTTTACGCTGATGCAGTCCGCTGTTCTGATCACAGGTCCTCTCTCGAAAGGATTTTTCTCACTGGGTGATCAGACATTAACAGAAGAGCTTCCTCTTGATACAAGCAAAACGACAAGCTGGTTTTATTTTTTAAGCAATATCGATATTTTAACATCATCCGACAACCATGCTGTGATCTGCTATGGTGACTCCATTACCGCACAGGCATGGCCGGATGAACTAACGCTACGTTTAAGACGTGATGGCAGAAAACACACTTCCATCATCCGACGCGCTGCAAGCGGTACCAGAATCCTGCGCCAGTATGACTGCATTACCTATGATTCCTACGGTTTAAAAGGAAGCAACCGCTTTTTGCATGAAATACCGACCGCCGGTGCCGATACTATCATTATCCAGCAGGGGATCAATGATATCATTCACCCGGTTGGAACAGATATCAATCTGTTCCGTCCCATGAGTGATCTTCCAACAGCAGAAGAACTCATAGACGGTCTCAAATGGTACACTGACCAGGCACATTCTCTTGGATTGTCTGTCTATATCGGAACACTGCTTCCGATCGAAGGCTGGCGTACCTATGCCCCGTTCCGTGAAGAACTGAAAAACAAAGTCAATGAATGGATCCGCCAGGCGGACGGCTTTGAAGGCTGCATTGATTTTGACCTTGCCGTACGTGACAGCACCAATCCTGCTGCATTCAAACCAGGCTATGATAGTGGCGACCATCTTCACCCAAGCAGTGCCGGTTACAAGGCAATGGCTGATGCTGTATCTTTACGCTTCCTCTAAATGCTTTCTTACTCTCTGGATCAGCATCTCCAATGCAACCGCATTTTCGCCACCCTCCGGGATTATGATATCTGCACGGCGTTTACTCGGTTCCACAAACTGTTCATGCATCGGTTTTACAGTCGTTAAATACTGATTTATGACACTGTCTAAGGAGCGTCCACGGTCTTTTACATCTCTTACGATCCTTCTTAGAATACGCACATCCGCATCCGTATCTACAAATACACGGATATCCATCAGTTCACACAAGGCCGGCTCGGCAAAGATCAAAATACCCTCAAGTACGATCACCGGTGCCGGCTCCACAAGGATCGTCCTGTCGGAACGGTTGTGAACCGTATAATCATAGACCGGCATCTGCACGGCATTGCCCTTTTTCAGCTCTTTGATATGTTCACATAACAGTTCTGTATCAAATGCATCCGGATGATCATAATTTAACTTTGAGCGGTCTTCATAACTCATCTCATCATGGCGTTTATAATAATTATCATGACGCAGAATACTGACTTCATCACGTCCAAAGCTGTCAACCACTTTATCTGCCAGCGTCGTTTTCCCGCTTCCTGTTCCTCCTGCAATTCCAATTAAAATCGTATTTTTCTCTGCCATAATACCGTTTCCTTTCACATTCTGATATATAAAAAAGAATTTTCTTATTACAAAAAAAGCAAGCGGAACTTTTCAGAAACCACTTGCTCTTATCTGTCCGGACTTCCGGAAGTTATAAGCCAATAGTCGGACTCGAACCGACGACCTACGCATTACGAATGCGTTGCTCTACCAACTGAGCCATATTGGCAATTAATGTGGACTGTCTTTTGACTTGCGCCACACTCGACTAGTATATACATATATTATAAAAAATGCAATACCTTTTTTATATTTTTTTCTAAATTTTTGCAATATTTTATTTTCTATTGACTTTTCCTATGAAATGCATAAAATAATCTTGTTTACTTATTGTAAACAAAACATATATTTTTACAGTTACTATAAAACATCGCAGAAATGAGGATTATTATGGATATCGGAAAGCGTATGAAAGAACTGCGTATCCAGTATGGTCTGACACAGCAGGAACTCGCCGACCGCTCCGAACTGACCAAGGGATTTATTTCCCAGTTGGAACGTAACCAGAACTCTCCGTCTATTGGTACACTGCTCGATATCATACAGTGTCTCGGCACAACACCTGCCGAATTCTTTACGGACGAAGAACCGGAACAGATCGTATTTGAAAAAGATGACTATTTTGAAAAAATCAGTGAAGATGGAAATAAAATGATCGAATGGATCATTCCAAATGCACAGAAAAACAGTATGGAACCGGTACGCCTTACCTTAAAACCCGGCGGCTCCTCCGACACACACCTGCCACATACAGGGGAAGAATTTGGCTATGTATTAAAAGGAACTGTGCGTGTACTATATGGTGGAAGGGCTTATACCGTCCGCGCTGGCGAATCTTTTTATTTCCAGGCCGGTAAAAAACATCGTCTGGAAAATAATGGAAACCGCGATGCCATCTTAATCTGGGTATCTACGCCGCCGAGTTTTTAATTTTATCATGTAACCACTTAGAAAGGGATCATGTTTCTTCTTCTACCAATTAAGAAACGTTTTGAACACAAATGAGCAAAAAACTAATTAATCTGACAGGTATTTCAAAATCTTACGGCGACCATGTCGTATTAGATGATTTAAATTTATATATCCGTGAAAATGAATTTATCACACTTCTCGGTCCATCCGGCTGTGGAAAAACAACCACCCTTCGTATCATCGGCGGTTTTGAGACACCGGATGCCGGCAGTGTCATTTTTGACGGCAAAGATATCACATCATTACCTCCAAATGAGCGCAATTTAAATACTGTTTTCCAGAAATACGCACTTTTCCCGCATATGTCGATTGCAGAAAATATTGCATTCGGACTGCGTATTAAGAAAAAAAGCAAAGAATATATCAATGATAAGATCCGTTATGCCTTGAAGCTGGTAAATCTTGAAGGATTTGAAAACCGCTCTATCGACTCATTAAGCGGCGGTCAGCAGCAGCGTATCGCGATCGCGCGTGCCATTGTAAATGAGCCAAAAGTTCTTCTTTTAGATGAACCGCTCGGTGCTCTCGACCTAAAGCTCCGTCAGGACATGCAGTACGAACTGATCCGTCTGAAAAATGAGCTTGGCATTACATTCGTATTTGTTACCCACGATCAGGAAGAAGCACTTACCATATCTGATACGATTGTCGTTATGAATCAGGGGTACATCCAGCAGATCGGCACCCCCGAAATGATCTACAACGAACCTGTCAATGCATTTGTGGCTGATTTTATCGGTGACAGCAACATTATAAACGGAACCATGATCAAAGATAAGGTCGTGGAAATTTTAGGTGTAAAGATTCCATGTGTTGACGAAGGTTTCGGATGCAATACTCCGGTTGATGTCGTGATCCGTCCGGAAGATGTTGAGATCACGGAACCTGGCGCCGGTTTTATGGATGGTGACATTGTCTCTATTATATTTAAAGGTGTACACTATGAGATCAGTATCATGGCAAATGGTTATGAATGGCTTGTCCACACGACGAAAATGTATCCGGTCGGCACACATGTCGGCATCAACGTGATCCCGTTTAATATCCAGATCATGAACAAACCGGAATCTGAGGACGAGGAGGCTGTAGAGATCGATGCGTAAATTAGGCAGACAGCTTTTAGCAGGACCTTATCTTGTATGGATGATCGGATTTATCCTGCTGCCGATCGTTATTATCTTATATTATGCTTTTACAAACGCTTCCGGTACATTTACCTGGGATAATATTGCAGCGATCGCAGATCCGGTGCATGTAAAATCCATCCTGCTTTCCCTGAAACTCGGATTTTTCTGTACAATAGTCTGCCTGCTGCTTGCCTATCCGCTCGCCATTATCCTAAACAGTTTTCATTTTAAGCATCAGAGTTTCGTTGTATTTTTATTTGTACTTCCAATGTGGATGAACTTTATGCTGCGCATCCTTGCCTGGAGACTTTTACTTTCTAACAACGGTATCGTAAATGCCCTGTTTGGTTTCTTCGGTTTCGGTCCGGTAAAAATGTTAAACACACCGCCTGCCGTTGTTTTCGGTATGGTATACGATTTTCTGCCGTTTATGATCCTGCCGATCTATAACTCCATGGCGCGTATCAAACCGGATGTCATTGAAGCTGCAAAAGACTTAGGAGCTGATTCAAAAATCGTAATGCTCCGTATTATTTTTCCGCTGACTCTCTCTGGTGTCATCAGTGGGATCGTAATGGTCTTTGTTCCGGCTCTCACATCTTTCGTGATCTCCGATCTGCTCGGTGGCGGTAAAGTGCTCTTGATCGGAAATGTCATTGAACAGGAATTTATGCAGGGAAGTAACTGGAACTTAGGTTCCGGGCTTTCCGTAGTACTTATGATTTTCGTCATCGCAAGTATGGCGGTCATGAATATCTTCGATAAAGATCAGGGAGGAACTGCTGTATGGTAAAGAAGGCTGCATCCCGCATTTATCTTGCGGTCATCTTTTTATTTTTATATCTTCCGATTCTTGTTTTGGTCATTTTGTCTTTCAATAATTCCAAATCAAGAGTCGTATGGGGTGGATTCACTTTAAAATGGTACGCTTCCTGTTTTACAGACGAAACGATCATGAATGCACTGACCATGACACTTCAGATCACATTCGCTGCCGCAGTACTCTCAACCCTGATCGGCACACTTGCTGCCATCGGGATCAGTGCCATGAAAAAACGTGGCACAACCCTGATGCTCGGTGCAACCAATATCCCGCTGTTAAACGCAGACATTGTGACCGGAATATCCCTCATGCTGCTTTTTGTAAAATTTTTAAATCTTGGATTTGTGACAGTACTCATCGCACATATTACATTTGATATTCCATATGTAATTTTGAATGTACTTCCAAAATTAAAGCAGATAAACAGAAACACATATGAAGCTGCCTTAGATCTTGGTGCCTCCCCGCTTTATGCCTTTTATAAAGTAACCTGGCCTGACATCAAATCCGGTGTATTTTCTGGATTTTTAATGGCAGTTACCATGTCGCTGGATGATTTTTCCATCACCTTTTTCACGAAAGGAGCCGGTGTAAATACGCTTTCTACTATGCTCTATACAGAACTTCGGAAAGGTGTACGTCCGGAACTTTATGCACTTTCCACACTGTTGTTTTTTGCTGCATTTCTGCTGCTTCTTATTATGAACCGCAGATCTGATAAGACAAACTGATATCTTTTTGGTGTGGCAATCTCTGCAAATATATTTTATTACTGATACGCCGTATTATCCGGCAGAACGCGAGGCTTTCATGAAAAAATATATTATTTTTCCGTTATTATTTTTGAGCACCCTTTTTATGGCAGGATGTGGAAATAAAGACACCACTGATGACAATTCGCTGGTTGTTTTAAATTATGGAAAATATATGGACAGTTCTGTTTTAAAATTGTTCGAACAGGAAACAGGCATTCACGTCAAATTAGAGGAATACGAAAGTCCGGAAGAAATGTATACCAAATATAAAGCCGGTTCCATCGGTTATGACTTAATCTGCACTTCCGACTACATGGTAGAACGTCTGATCTCCGAAGGAGAGGCAAACAAAATCGACTTTGATCACTTTTCTTATTACCAGAATATAGATCCGTCGATCATTGATGCTGCAAGGATTTTTGACCCGGATGCATCCTATTCCATGCCATATTTTTATGGAACACTTGGTATCCTCTACAATACCACAATGGTCACAGATGACGAAGTATCGTCCTGGAACATTCTGTGGGATGAAAAGTACAAAGATTCCATTATCATGCAGAATTCTGTCCGCGATTCGTTTGTACCGGCTCTTCGCCTGTTAAATTATGACATCAACACAGAAAATGAAACGGAACTAAATAACGCAGTAGATCTTTTGATCAGGCAAAAACCGCTTGTCTACGCCTACTACGTAGATGAGACCGCTGATGAGATGGCCGCCGGCAATGCAGCAATGGCGCTGGTTTATTCCGGGGAAGCTGCCACTGCGATGGAATTAAACGATGATCTCTCCTATACAGTTCCAAAAGAGGGTTCGAACCTATGGATTGATTCCTGGTTTATGCCAAAGAGCTGCAAGAATCAGGAAAATGCCGAAAAATTTCTTGATTTTCTGTGCCGCGAGGATGTAGCTATGATTAATTTTGATTATGTCTGCTATGCCACACCCAATCTCGCCGTGATTGATGCGCTAGATGAAGAAACATTAAGTGATACCACGATTTTTCCACCACAGGAAACTTTAGATAACTGTACTGTGTACAAACAGTTTGACGAATCTACAACCTCTCTTTACAATTATCTCTGGAAAAAATTAAAATCCGAATAATTTTTCTTGCATTTGTAGTATGTATATGATATAGTAAGTCCACGCAGTTTTTTGCGTGGACTTTCCCCATTTATAGGCAGTAATATCTTCTCCTGCACCACAGGTATATCTCATATAACTCAGACATATCTGTATTTACAGGAGGTCATTATGACATATCAGACATTTAAACAGCAGATCAGACAATCTTTACAGGACGCATTCGGTTCTGATGTTTCCATTATCCTGCAGGATATTTTAAAAAATAACAATACCCACTTAGACGGTCTGACCGTTTTAACTCCGGGCTGTAATATTTCACCAACCATTTATCTGAATGACTACTTCCGCGAATATGAAAAAGGCCGATCTTTTCCTGATATCTGCGCCGAAATTCAAACGATCTATCAGCAGAACAAGCCTTCCCACAGTGTTGACATTTCCTTTTTCACATGCTATGAGAAAGTACAGTCCCGCATTATCTTTAAGCTGATCAATTACGAGCGCAACAAAGCACTGTTATCTGACGTTCCCCATTTCCGCTTTCTCGATTTAGCGATCGTGTTCAGCTGTCTGATCAGTATTTATCCCGACGATATCATCGAGTCTTTTTCGGAAGAAAATAACCTTGCCACTGACTCTTTCACACACGCAGGGAGCTCTGCCACGATTCTGATCCACAACCATCATCTTTCTTTCTGGAATATCACAAAAGATGATCTTTATGCACTCGCATGTAAAAACACACCGGATCTTTTGCATTATGAACTTCGAAATATGAGTGACGTACTAAAAGAACTTCTTTCCGGTGACGACAGTGCTGCTCTCCTCGCTCCGCCGGCACCTTTTCCCATGTATGTGCTTTCCAACCATACAAAATTAAACGGCTCTGCCTGCATTCTGTATCAGGATCTGTTAAAAAACTTCGCAGACCGCTTAAGAAGTGATCTCTACATCCTTCCAAGCAGTATCCACGAAGTTCTTATCATTCCTGTCAGTTCTTTTTCCTTACCATCTGATCCTCTGCTTTCATCCGGGAATAAAACCAGGGATACCACACAGGAATCCTACCGGGAGCTTTCGGAAATGGTATGTGAGGTCAATTCCACCCAGCTATCTGTGGAAGATATTCTCTCTGACCATGTATATTATTATTCAAGAGAAAGCAGCCGTATTACCATGTAAATTTCGTCATCAGACCATCATATAGTTTTTCATACTCTACAACCGATGCATTCCAGGAGAAATCCTGACTCATGCCATGTTTTACCAGTATATCCCAGTCGTTTTTATGCTGATAAAATACAGATATCGCATAGCGGATCGTTTCTAACATCTCGTGCGCATTATAATTTGCAAAAGAAAATCCTGTTCCCTCTTTTGTATATTCATTGTACGGAATGACGGTATCCTTAAGTCCTCCCGTTTCACGTACGATAGGAACAGTACCATAACGAAGACTCATTAACTGGCTTAAACCACACGGTTCAAACAAGGACGGCATCAAAAATGCATCACAGGAGGCATAAATCTGATGTGCGAGTTCTTCTGAATATCCGATATGTACTTTCATCTTATCCGGATATTTTCCTGCGAAATAAGACAGCATATCCTGATAGCGTGCCTCCCCGGTCCCCGCCACAACAAACTGAACACGCTCCGTACTGAGCAGCTCATCCATGATATATGCGATCAGATCAAAGCCTTTCTGATCTGTCATACGCGATACCATGCCGATCAGAAATACATCTCCATCCACAGGTAAGGAGTCATTTTTCTGCAGACGCGCCTTGTTGAGCGCTTTTCCTTCTTTATAATTCATTTCATTATAATGATTGGACAGATAGATATCTTTCTGTGGATCATACTCAGTATAGTCAAGACCATTCAATATGCCGGAAAGTTTGTTTCTGCACGCATACATAAGCCCTTCTAATCCTTCGCCTCCCTCCGGTGTAGTGATCTCATAGGCATAGGTCGGACTGACGGTAGTGACCGCATCTGCATAGACCACACCGCCTTTTAAGTAATTTGCCTCACCGTAAGACTCTAACTTATCCGATGTAAAAATCTGCTCCGGCAATCCGGTAATATCCATAACAGCAGGCAGTTTCCATCTTCCCTGAAACTTCAGATTATGAATCGAAAATACCGTCTTTATACCTGTATAGTATTCCTCATCCCCATATAAAGTCCGCAAAAATACCGGGATCAGTCCTGTCTGCCAGTCATGACAATGTATAACATCCGGACAGAAATCCAGATACGGCAATGCCTCCAACACTGCCTTTGAGAAAAATGCAAACTTTTCTACATCCTCATAAATATTATTATATGGTGCATTTCCGGCAAAATAAAATTCATTGTCTACCAGATAATAGGTAATTCCATCGTACGTTGTTTCAAAAATGCCGACATATTGTTTTCTCCAGCTTAAATTCACATAAAAATGGCATAAAAAATGAAGCTGTCCTTTCCACCGTTCATCCATGCAGACATATTTTGGAAGAATAACCCTTACATCATAATTCGTCTTATCAAAATATTTCGGCAATGAGCCTGTTACATCTGCAAGTCCACCGGTTTTCATAAAAGGCACAGCTTCTGAAGCCGTAAATAATATTTTTTTCATGTCATAAACCCTCCAGCCCAAAAATTTATTTTTCTATAAACTTTTGAAAATCTAAAGAATATTATAACTCTTTTTCGCTTTTCTGAAAAGTATTAATACATTTTATGTTCCAGTCTGATACGATCCGTGATCAGTGCAATAAACTCTGAATTGGTCGGTTTTCCCTTTCCATTGTGGATCGTATAGCCAAACATCTCATCAATTGTATCCATTTTCCCCCTGCTCCATGCAACTTCAATCGCATGGCGGATTGCTCTCTCCACTCTGCTTGACGTCGTCTGATACTTCTTTGCAATGGTCGGATAAAGGATCTTTGTGATAGAATTCAGCATCTCCATATCATTTACGGACATAACGATAGCATCCCTTAAATACTGATATCCTTTGATATGTGCCGGAACACCGATCTCATGGATGATCTCCGTTACGTCCGCTTCAAGACTGCGTTCACTGACCGGTTCTGCTTTCTCATATGCGTTTATCTTGCGTTTTTCCATTCCCGGTACACTGCGGTTTTTGATCCGTTTGATCCGGTCAATGATCATATCATTGTCAAATGGCTTCATAATGTAATAAGATGCCCCCATATTGATCGCATCTTCCGTGATACGATCCTGTCCGATCGCACTGATCATGATAAATGCAGGGTGTTTTTTTATTGTTTTATCCTTGTTCACACGGCTAAGTACTCCAAGTCCATCCAACTTTGGCATCACAATATCGAGAAGTACGATATCAGGTTCTTTTGTTTTTATCACACGATAAGCTTCCTCACCGTCTTTTGCTGTCCCCACCACATTCAATTCGTCATCACTTTCGATAATATCTCCTAATAACTGTAACATTATCTCATTATCATCAGCAATTGCTACACTTAATTTTTCCATTTCAAGCCCTCCTGTGACAAAAATCATAAATTATTTGCAATTTGATGATACTTATTTCCGGTCAGATTATTTGTCGAATGTAGTCGTCAAGCGCAAAAAACACATAAAATATGGATTATTCTACAATAATACGGAATCCATCTCTTCCATTTTCTTTTACTTCATACAATGCTTTATCTGCATGTTCGATCAGGCTGTTCCTGTTCTCCTGTTTGTCCGGCAAAAAGCTGGCATATCCCTGGGAAATCGTGACCGTCACCTGTCTGCCTGAACCCTTATCTTCTATATGTAACTGTTGTAAATTTTCTTTGATCGTCCGGGCAATTCCTGTAATTACATCTTCCTCGCCATTCTGGATCATTAAGACAAACTCATCTCCGCCATATCTGTATGCCTTCCCGCATCCTGCCACGGCTGCTTTCAATACATCTGCAACCAGCTGCAGACAACGATCCCCCTGAATATGTCCATATGTATCATTGTGCTGTTTAAAACAATCAATGTCAAGTATGCCTACCGCAATCTTTTTGCCTGTCTTTATTGCCTGACCGATCACATCCACAGCATCTTTCTCTAACATGTACCGGTTGCCCAGTCCGGTCAGCGCATCCTGATTCGAACGTATCTCTGCATGTCTACGCTGTTCTTCTTTTTCCTGAAGTTCAATCTTTAAATCGATCGCGCGTGCACGTTCCTCATTATCCGCTTTTTTCTGCTGCTGTGACACTTCTACGTAATGAATACACAGCTTCACATATTGCTCTGTGTCACCGAGTTCTTTATAGTACTCTAACCACATTTCTGTAAGCAGCATTTCATAATAAACGCTGTGCTGCTTTTTAACATACTGTTCAAACACCAGAATAACTTTCTTCCACTTGTCAAACTCACGCATATCCTTTAACAATGCACACAAATCACTCATGTCTTCAATATAATCTGCTGCATTTGAATCATCAATGCCGCCTTTGATCAATTCGTCCAGATGCTCATATACATATTCTTTTCTTCCAATGCTCCAGTAAAGTCTTGATTTCAATGTCAGATACGAGTAATAATACATCCCATCCATAACATCTTTGCTGCATTTTTCTAATTTAACAAGCTCCTCACATGCATCATCCAGCCTGTCAAGCTCTCCATATGATTTCATCAGATTCATATGTGTAATCAGATATCTTATCTGAAAATTTTCATTCTCCGTATCCGTAACTTTTTCAAGTTCATCAGCAGACTTTTCAAAATAATCAATCGCTTTCCCATGCTGCTGCAGTTCCTGATATCTCGATCCTATGTTATTATAGGCTAATGCCAGAACTGACGTTACGCCATGTCTTTTCGAACATTCCAGTACTTCCAGATAACAATCCATTGCTGCTGATTCATTGCCAAGCGAAATATAGATAACGCCCATCATGTTCTGCGCATATGCGTACTGTTCGTAATTCTTTTCTGTCTGATATATATCAATCGCATTCTGCGTTAACGCTGCTGCCTTATTTAATTCTTTTGAAAAGAAGGCAGTCCGGCCTTTTTCCATATATTCTGCTGCTAATTTCTCTGTTTCACTCTCTGAATACATGTGTTCACCTACTTATGCAAACTGTTAATTTGCTTTAATAATATCATATTTAATTATGATAGGAAAGCATTTTCTCAACAAATATCCCATATCCCCTGGTCGGATCATTCACGAGCACATGAGTCACTGCTCCGATCAGTTTTCCATCCTGTATGATCGGGCTTCCACTCATTCCCTGTACGATTCCTCCCGTCAATTCCAATAGCACAGGATCCGTAACCCGGATCAGAATTCCTTTATTTTCGTCATTCCCCTTATAATCAACGCTTTCCACCATTACTTCATACTTTTTACTTTCCCCGGAAACAGATGATACAATAAATGCGCTTCCAATCCTGATATCCTGTTTATAACGCACTTCATAGCACTCACCTGTTTCTAACCACTTCAAGTTTCCATTCAGGATGCCATGAATGCCAAGATCTGTATTTTGCATGATCGATCCTATTTTTGTATTGTCTCCATACTGGATAATACCGGAAAGTTCTCCGGGAGTTCCCACTTTTCCCTTTTTTATGCCTACAATGTCCGTATGGTAAAGATATCCCTCCGACATATTCATGATCGTTCCGGTATCACTGTCACTTACCGCATGTCCAAGTGCCGCATAAGTTCCATCCGGCTTATAATACGTAAGTGTACCCACTCCCGCAAGATCATCCCTGACCCAGATACCAAGCATGTATTTTCCGCTGACACTTTTAACCGGATCTAAGGAAACTTCAATGTATTCTTCGCCACGCATGATTCCAAGAACATCTTTTCCCCCACCTGCCTCATTCACTGCTGCTGCAAGATCTTCCTTCTCATTAACTGCCTTTCCGTTTACACTTACAATATAATCCCCGCTTTTTACAAGATTTTCTGATGGTTTTACCTCACGTCCATCTATCTTTTCAACTTCTCCATTTCCTATTACAAGAACACCCTTTGTTTTTGCATAAATCCCAACCGGCATTCCACTTGCATAAACGGTTTCCGGCTCCACCAGCATGACCGTGATGTCCTTAACAGGAAAAATTCCAAATAATCTACAGTTCACACGATACGTAAGCGTTGAATCTTCTGTCAGATAATCAAATACCTCCGTGCCATCCTGCTTTAATACAATGCTGACCGGTACTTTAAAATCATACGATACTGTTTCTCCTGCCCTCACATATATCTCATCCGGAACAGCATTCTGAAATGATCTCACAGCAAAAATCAGTGTCAAAAAGAATCCCATACAGGTAAGATTTTGTATAATTTTATAATAAGCACTTATTTTTTTCATTTTTTCTCTCCTGTTTTACCCATATTTCGCAAAAAAAGAAGATATCCTGTTTTTGATATCTCCTTTTTATTATATGTGCTTTTTTCTTTTTCACGCTGTTATTTATCCAAACTGTACTGCCACTTCTTTACAATCCAGCCTCTTTTTGGAATTTTTATTTTTTCTTTTTTAAAGCAAGCTCTTTCATTTCTTTCGCACTCTCTCTTACCTTATCCGTGATCTCGACACCTCCAAGCATACGTGAGAGTTCATCCACGGTCTCTGCAGGATCAAGCATTCTGATCTTCGATACTGTTGAACCGTTTGAGACAGCTTTTTCGATCAGATAATGTGCATCTGCCATCGCAGCGATCTGCGGAAGATGTGTGATACAGATGATCTGGTGTGTACGTCCTAAAAGGTTCATCTTCTCAGAAACCATCTGTGCAGTACGCCCGCTGATCCCGCTGTCAATCTCATCAAAGATCAGTGTCTCAACCTCATCCTGATCGGCAAGCACTGTTTTTATTGCGAGCATGATCCTCGAAAGTTCTCCACCAGATGCTACTTTTCCGAGAGGACGCACCGGCTCACCCGGATTGGTAGAGATCATAAACTCTGCGTCATCATACCCGTTGGCAGTATAACTTGATAACACACCAAACCGCATTTCAAACACAACATCCAAAAAATTCAGATCTTTCAATGCATCTGTCACTGCAGCAACCAGTTTATCTGCATGTTTTTTACGGACAGCAGACACTGTCTCACATTTTTTCTGCAGATTTTTCTCTGCACTTTTTACTTTTTCTTTCAGATCAGCCAGATAAGTATCATAATCCTTTAAATGAAGCAGACGTTCCTGTTTTGCTTCGCATGCGTTTAAGATTTCCTCAATGGAACTGCCATATTTTGACTTTAAATGGTTGATCTCATCTAAACGCTTTTCCAGCTGATAAAATGTTTCTTCGTCAAAATCCGTATCTTCCAGATAATCTGCGATCTCACGGTTAAAATCGTTGAGCAGATTGTCGATCTGTGTCAGCATCTCTTCCATATCAGCAATTTTATCATCATATGCAGATACACCTGAAAGCTCTCTTAGTGCCCGTCCGGTCAGTTCCGATGCCTGATCATTTCCTCCGGTATACTGATATGCCTGATTCAGTGCTTCCACGATCTTTTTTCCATTGATGAAACGCTTATACTGTGTCTCTAATTCTTCATCTTCGCCTATGGTAAGCCCTGCTTCTTCAATCTCACCAACTTCATATTCCAGAAAAGAGACCTCCCTTAAGCGTTCTTCTTCATCCACATCCGCTTCGTTTAACTCTGCTACAAGTCTTTTATATTCCTTGTACGCGTCTGCAAGCTCCTTTTTCGGCCGTTCGATCTCTTCCTTTGCATAACTGTCAAGAATCTCTAAATGCTTTTTTTTCGATAAAAGAGACTGGTGCTCGTGCTGTCCATGAATATCGATCAGAACTGAGGCGATCTCTTTTACTTTTGAAACAGGCACACTTTCTCCATTAATCTTTGAAACACCTCGTCCACCAGTGATCTTACGGCTTAAGATAACCTCATCGTCCTCAATCTCCACCTCAAGCTGTTCTAAAAGCATTTTCTGTTTTTCTGTAACAGAAAAAATAAGCTCCACAAGTGCTGTTTTTTCCGGATCACGCAGCATCTCTTTTGAAACCTTTCCTCCAAGTGCAAGATTGATCGATCCGATGATAATGGACTTTCCGGCTCCCGTCTCACCGGATAAAATATTTAACCCCTCTGCAAAATCGACCTCCGATTCATCAATCAGTGCTAAATTTTTCACATGTAGATTTTGTAACATAGAATCTCCTTCCTGCGCTCTCACGCGCATTCTCTCCCGGAAGTATCTCCTTTTTTCTGATAGCCTGTTATTCTTCTACAATCTTGCGCAACCGTCCCATTACTTCAACAGTTTCCTGTACACTTCTGACTGCACACATAATCGTATCATCCCCTGCGATGCATCCCACCACTTCATGCAGATGCATAGCGTCTAATGCCGCAGCCACCGCCATTGCCATTCCTGAAACGGTCTTTATCACAAGGATATTCTGCGCCATATCCATGGAAACAAATCCATCACGGAATACCCTTGTATATTTCTCGGACAGATCTTCATTTGCCTCCATCAGCGCAACATACTTCTGCCTGCCCCCGTTGATTGCGACTTTCGTCAGCTTTAACTCCCGAATATCCCTTGAAACCGTTGCCTGAGTTACCTGATACCCTTCTCTCTCTAAGTAATCTGATAATTCCTCCTGGGTTTCAATGTTATTCTTTTTTATCAGTTCAAGTATTTTTTCCTGTCTTTTTGTCTTCATACTTTCTCCTGTTCTAAAGATAGATCCACTATTATGTATAAGCACTCATCTTTCTGCGCAGTATTTCAAGAAAACTCTCACTGCTTAATTTGCAGATCTTAGCCGTATCTTCTGCCCTGCGCACCACAAAACGGTCACCAACTTCCAAACGCACTTTGCTGTCTCCGTCAAAGCTGACTTCTACCATCTCGTCTTTCTGCGACCGGCGCTTTCCAAGTTCTACGGTAACCTCCTCATCTGCACTGATCACAATACTTTTTGAACTTAGATTATGATCATTGATCGGTGTGATCAGCATCATCTGTGCCTTCGGATCCACGATCGGGCCACCCGCAGACATATTATACCCGGTTGAACCGGTCGGCGTCGATATAATAATTCCATCAGCGCGGAATGTATTCAGATACTCCCCATTGACATAAACGATCAGATTTACTACCGAGAGTGCCCCGGTTCGGTGAATTACCACATCATTGAGTGCAATATCCGCAGACAGGATCTCTCCGTTTTTGATTCCATATCCACCAAGCATCATCCGCTCCTCGACCATGTAATCATCTTTCATGAGTTTGTCAACTGCCTCAAATACATCCTTTTCTTCAAGTTCGCACAAATATCCTAATGTTCCAAGATTGACACCGATCAAAGGCAGCCTGCTCTTTACCAAAGCTGCTGCAGCCCGGATCAGCGTGCCATCCCCGCCAAGCACTAAAACGCCCTGTGTATCCGCAGGAATGTTTTCTTTATGTGGTGCCGCCTCCCCCGGTGTCTCTCCATTACTGAAAAAAACACTGCAGAAACCACCTTTATTTTCGATATATTCTTTGATGCGGTTCGTCAGTCTTGCCTCTGCGTCCTTATAATAGTTTGTAATGATCAGAAAATTTTTCATTTATTTATCCAGTTCCCCATGTGCAGCTTCTACCACTTTTTGTACATCGACGTTTTCTTCCATGCCTGCCTGTTCCACATCCTGTTCTTTCTTTAAATGCACCAGATATTCAATATTTCCCTCCGGTCCCTTGATCGGCGAATATTCAAGATGAAGAACCGAAAATCCGATTGAAATGGCAAACAAAATAACTTTATCGATTACTTCCTCATGAACGGATTTGTCACGTACAACACCTTTTTTTCCTACTTTTTCTCTTCCTGCTTCAAACTGTGGTTTGATAAGACAGACCATCTCACCACCATCTGCAAGCAGTTCTCTTGCCGGTCCAAGCACCTTTGTCAGTGAAATAAATGAGACATCAACCGATGCAAAATCCAGCACATCATCAATATCCTGTGGTGTCACATAACGGATATTTGTTTTTTCCATACAGACTACTCTCGGATCCTGCCTTAACTTCCATGCGAACTGACCATATCCGACATCAACAGAATATACCTTTTTTGCGCCATTTTGAAGCATACAGTCTGTAAATCCTCCGGTCGATGCCCCGATGTCCATACAAACCTTATCATTTAACTCTATATCAAAATGTGTCATTGCTTTTTCAAGTTTCAGACCACCTCTGCTCACATACTTTAACGTATTTCCTTTTATCTCGATCTTTGCTTCCGTATCAAACATGGAACCAGCCTTGTCCTCGCGCTCATTCTCTACGAACACATTGCCTTCCATGATCATTGTCTTCGCTTTCTCCCTGGACGGTGCCAGTCCTCTGTTTACCAACAGTAAATCCAATCTTTCTTTCAATGAATCTGTATCCTTTCTGCCTTATAATGGATGATAAACTTCTTTGATCCGTTTTAATATAGTATCCGCATCAATACAAACTTCGTGGTAGAGAATATCAACATTTCCATGCTCCACATACTCATCCGGAATCGCAATGTTGAGTACATTCACATAAATCCCCTGTTCATTATAGAACCTTGTAATATGTTCTCCAAAGCCGCCATTTATGACATTTTCTTCCATAGTGACTATAAGTGTATGTTTTGATGCAGCTTCCATTAACATCTGTGTATCTAATGGTTTCGCAAAACGGGCATTGATAAGACTTGCCGGAATCCCTTCTTCCTTTAATGCCGCATGCACAGTCTCGGCCGTCTTAACCATTGATCCTAATGCCACAAGTGCAATCTCCGATTCGCGGTAAATCCATTCGCTTCTGCCAACGGATATCGGCTGCCTGTATTCTTTCAGTCCGTCATATGCCTCTCCCCGCGGATATCTTACCGCAACCGGCGTTGGAAAATCAACGGCATATTTGATCATATCAGAAAGCTCCCATTTGTTTTTTGGCGCCATGATCGTCATATTCGGAATCGTAGACAGGTAAGATATATCAAAAATACCCTGATGCGTCTCTCCATCACTGCCTACAAGCCCTGCCCGGTCAATTGCAAAAACAACCGGCAGATTCTGAATACACACATCATGCAGGATCTGATCATAGGCACGCTGCAGGAAAGATGAATATACCGCAAATATCGGTTTCAATCCCGCTGCTGCAAGTCCGGCAGCAAATGTGACTGCATGCTCCTCCGCAATTCCGACATCAAAGAAACGATCCGGGAACATATTATGAAACCGTTTCAGACCCGTACCATCCGTCATTGCCGCCGTAATAGCTACTACTTTTTCATCGCGGTCACCGAGTTTGCGCATCACAGTCGAAAAAATATCTGTGTAATTTGCTTTTACTCTCGGCTTACTCGGCAATCCGGTTTCAATATCAAACGGCTCTGTCCCATGAAATCTTGCCGGATGACGTTCTGCCGGCAGATACCCTGCACCTTTATGCGTCAGGACATGCACCATAACCGGTCCTTCAATATTAGATGCTTCTTTCAGCAGCCGCAATATTCCCTTCATATCACTGCCATCAACAGGGCCTAAATAAATAATTCCCATCTCTTCAAAAAGCATGCCCGGAATAAACAGTTGTTTGATCCCGCTTTTCGTCTTCCGGATTCTCTCTACCATTTTATTTCCATAAACCGGAATCTTATTCAGGGAATTCATGACACCCATTTTCAGATCCAGATAAGCGTCTGCTGTACGGAAACCGGATAAATAGGTTGAAAGTCCTCCGACATTTTCAGAAATAGACATATTGTTGTCATTCAGCACAATAATAAAATTTGATTTTAGCTGTGCTGCATTATTTAAAGCCTCAAAAGCCATACCTCCGGTCAGTGCTCCGTCTCCGATCACAGATACTACTTTGTAGTCCTCGCCCGAAATTTCTCTGGCGTGGGCATAGCCAAGTCCTGCCGAAATCGAAGTAGAACTGTGTCCCGTATCAAAACAGTCACAATCACTCTCTTTTCTTTTGGGGAAACCGCTCATCCCGCCATATTTGCGGAGTGTATCAAAGTTATCCTTCCTCCCTGTCAGAAGTTTATGGGTGTAAGACTGATGACCAACATCCCAGATCAGCTTGTCCTTTGGCAGATCTAAAAACAGATGAAGTGCCATGGTAAGCTCTACAACCCCCAGATTCGATGCTAAATGTCCACCGGTAACCGATATTTTCTGAATTAAAAATTCGCGGATCTCATCCGCTAATATCGCCAACTCTTCCTCACTGAGTTCTTTGATATCATTTTCTTTTTTTATTTTTTCCAATATCATACTGACTTCCTCTGTTTCCCGGTTCTCTTTTCGTACCGACTATTATTCCTGACAATAGAATGTTCACAGAGCGGACATTCTATTATTTCTCACGCGAGATCAGATAACGCAATAATTCTGTCAGGAATTCATTTTTTACAACAAGTGTTTCCATCTGTGCAATCGCCTGTTCTGAAAGGTCTGCAACATCCCTTCCTGCTTTTTCGATACCCTCATACGTCACATACGTACTCTTGTGATTTTTTTCATCACTGCCGATCGGTTTTCCAAGTACTTCCATCGTACTTGTCACATCAAGAATATCGTCCTGTATCTGAAATGCCAGACCGACTTTAGATGCCACTTCTTCCACGATCTTTTGCTCATTTCCGGTTGCTCCTGCAAGAACGGCTCCGATCATCATAGATGCCTCGATCAGTGCACTCGTCTTGAGACGATAGATAAAATCAAGTTTCTCTTTTGTCATATCGCAGGTGTTTTCCGACTCTACATCCACAGTCTGACCGCCAACCATTCCATAAATTCCCGCTTTTACAGATAAAATACGGATTGCTTTTCCGATTCCCGGATTCTGTGGTTCGATGTCAAGTGCCTTTGTTGCTGTCTCAAATGCATATGTTAAAAGGGCATCCCCGGCGAGGATCGCCATCGCCTCCCCATACACCACATGTGTTGTCTTCTTGCCGCGGCGGTATTCGTCATTGTCCATCGCCGGCAGATCATCATGCACCAGTGAGTATGTATGTATCATCTCGATCGCTGCCATAAACGGCTCGATCACTTTTGACCTTCCGCCAAACAGCCGGTAAGTCTCTAACATCAGAATCGGCCGTAATCTTTTTCCTCCTGCAAGAAAACTGTAATTCATAGCTTCGATCACCGTTTTCTGATATCCTTCCTCTTTTGGCAGATAGGAACTTATGATCTGTTCTGCCTCATCCGTATGTCTGCCTATTTCCGCTTTGATATCCATATCTGCTCCTCCATATGCACCGTCTGTATTTAAAAATCTGCCAGTTCACCTTTTGCGTTTAAAATCTGCATCTTTTTCTCTACCGTGTCTAACATCACATTACATTCTTTTAATTTCTCCACACCGCTCTGATACAGTAAAAATGACTGTTCCAATGAAATTTCCGGCTGTTCCATCTGTTTTAAAATATCCTCAAGCTCTGCAAAGTTATCTTCGAGTGCAGGCTTGTTTTTTGTCTCATCACTCATGCAAAACCTCCGTTACCTCTGCTTCTAATGCACCTTTTAAAAGACGGATCTTTACGTGATCACCTGTTTTTATACCTTCTGTATCTGTCAGCGTATGCCCATCTTCATCCGTCACATAAGAATATCCCTGTGCAAGTTTTTTGACCGGCGATACGCCTTCTAATCTTTCTGAAAGTAATGCCAGTCTGTGCCTGCGCAGTTCGATCATATGTTCCATACAGTTTCTTAACTGTTCTTCCAGATCCATGGCATATTTTCGTTTTTCACGCAGCTGCCCCTCCGGGCTCAGATAAGAAAGTCTGTCTGATGCATGTTTTAATTCTTTTCGCATCTGCTGCACACGCTGCATATTTAAAAGGAACATTCTGTCTTTTATTTCATCCAGCCTTCCTGCCACTGCTGCATAGTCAAACACCGCAAGTTCTGCAGCCGCTGACGGTGTCGGTGCACGAAGATCTGCCACAAAGTCTGCGATCGTCCAGTCTGTCTCATGACCAACCGCTGAGATAATTGGTGTTTTACACTCAAAGATAGCACGCGCCACCTCTTCCTCATTGAATGCCCACAGATCCTCAATCGAGCCACCGCCCCTGCCGACGATCATAACATCCACACCAAGTGCATCTAAGGCATGGATGCCATTTATAATGCTTTCGGCTGCACCATCTCCCTGCACCAGTGCAGGATATAAAATAAGCTGAACGAACGGGTTGCGCCTCGCAGAAATATTGCGGATATCCTGCACGGCTGCACCGGTCGGTGCTGTCACCACACCGATCTTCATTGCGTATGAGGGGATTGGCTGTTTATATTCGGCAGCAAACATTCCCATCTCTTCTAATTCCTGTTTTAATGCTTCAAACTTCTGATAAAGGTTTCCGGCTCCATCCAGTTCGATCTCTCTAGCATAGATCTGATACTTTCCATCGCGTTCATACACTTCCACCGAACCGGTCACTACAACCTGGTCGCCCTCTTTCATCTGAAACTTCAGACCTTTTCTGCTTCCTGCAAACATTACCGCATTCAGTGTTCCAGCTGCGTCCTTGATCGTAAAATAAATGTGCCCGGAGGTATGATATTTGCAATTCGACACCTCACCTTTTACACTAATCCTCTGTAACATAAAATCCTGGGCAAACATATTCTTGATATATGTATTGACCTGCCCTACGGAATATACGTTTTTCATCATACCAGTTTTGCCAGTACACCGTTTACAAATGAAGGTGAATTATCTGTACCATACATTTTTGCAAGTTCCACAGCCTCATTGATCGCAACTTTTGCAGGAACATCTTCCTCATACAGCATCTCATACACAGCAAGACGGATCAGTGTCAGATCTACTTTTCCCATTCTTCCTGTCTTCCAGCCTTCGGAGACCTCATTGATCTTTGCATCGATCTCCCCGATCTTTTCGGAAATCTTTTCTACTTTATCAAAAATATATGTCTTGTCTTTTTCTTTCCAGTCACAGGCATCATCCTCGCACAGCGAAAGCTGCTCTGACATTTCCTCCTGATTATAAAATTCCACACGGAACAGCATTTTAAAAACCTGCTCTCTTATCTCTCTTCTGGTCATATTGTTTTCTTCTGTCATCCTTTCTAATTATAATTTTTACGCATAAGGAAAAAGGATGTCGCTTAAGACACCCTCTTTTCCTTAGAATAGCATTATTTATTATTGCCCATGTCCACGCTTGCGATACGGATGTTCACTACGGATACTTCAAGTCCTGTCATATTTTCAATCGCATTTTTTACTCTGTCCTGTACTTTGGCTGATACTTCCGGAATTGAATAACCATAAGAGATATTCAGCGCAACGTCTACATTGACGGTTCCCTCAAGCACCTCTACGCGAATGCCTTTGGAAAGATTCTTCATGCCAAGCTTACTAACAAGTTCATTTGTAATGTTGCCAGCCATGGAACCTACCCCTTCAACCTCAGTAGCGGCAAGCCCTGCAATGATGGCAACTACCTCATCTGCTATCTTCACTTCTCCCAAATTACCATCCTTTATTTTAAATGTTTTTCTATCCTCACCCATCGCTAATTGCCTCCTAAGTGATATTATGAGTCTATTATAACAGACTATTCTTATTTTGGAAACTAAAATTTGTATAAAACTGTGGAGTGAACTGTGAAGTAGTTTTATCAGCCTCTCCTTCATTTAAATCAGTTTGATATATGCATCTAGCTGCTCTTCTTCCAATTCAGCCACTAAATCTGTGAATCGTTCAAGTTCTCCCTGTACAGCATAAACTTCTAAAGCGTTATAATAATCCAATCGATTTTCTTTTGCTATAGATACTGGCAAAAACCCTGCTGACATAAGCTGATAAATCATCAATAATCTTGAAGTTCTGCCATTTCCTTCAATAAATGGATGAATGCGCACAAATTCCGCATGTGTCCATGCTGCATATTCAACAGGATTCAATGCATCCTTTTTCCGTCCTAAATCATCATAAAAATTTTTAATTTGAATAAACATATCATTTCCAACTGGTGGAACGTGCACCGCGCCACTGATCCGTACCTCCTGATTCCGGTAAATACCGCCCACTATAATATTTTCTGTCAGAATTGCATGAATATCCTTTACAATATGCTCATCCAAGGCTTTTCCTTCTGCTATACACTTTTTAACATACTGATATGCCTTCTTATGATTGACAACCTCATATATTTCCCGCAGTTCTTTTCCACCTACAGCAATTCCATCTTCTAAGACTACCTTTGTTTCCATCAACGTCAATGTATTTCCTTCTATAGCCGTGGAATTATGCGTAAAAGTCAGTTCAAAGTCCTTTTCATAGGAAGATAATGTGACTGTATCTATCTTATCTTTTCCCTGACTATATATTTTTTGTTTTTCTAAAATTCTATTCAGATTCATAATAGACCTCTTTGATTTGCATTCATGCATTTCTCATATATATTATTGTATCGCAAACTAATTTTTACATTTCATCATAGTCATCTCCAAGATTTTTCATTTTTCCAAAAAATAAAGCACCTCAATATAATAATTATACCAACGCCCCTGCCTTTTGTAAAATCAAAGTTTCGTATTCAAAAATACTGTTAAATTTTAAAACTCCCTTTTCGGAAATGTGTTCCATATGTTTGCCAAATAATGTAACAGCTCCTTATTTACTCACAAATAAAACAAATCCTATAATTATATGAATCCTGTACAATATATCGCACAAAAAAGGCGGAAAATAAGGCATATCAGATAACCTAATATCTAGTATGCCCTAACTGCCTGATTTGTATCATTTTATACAATTTTATAATTTTCTGAAACCCAGGTAAAATCAGCGTGAAGCCAGTATTTCCGCCGTATCAATAAATTCATATGGTGTCGTCTGATACACATAATAATTCAGCCAGTTTGAATAGAGGATATTTCCATGTGAACGCCACTCCAACCTCGGCTTTTTCGTATCATCATCATCCGGATAATAGTTGACCGGGAGATCGATCGGCAGTCCCTTTGCTTTATCACGTTTGTATTCCTTATCAAGTGTGACACGGTCATATTCCGGATGTCCCATGACAAAAATACGTCTGCCTTCATCCGCGATTGCAAGGAAAACGCCTGCTTCATCTGACTCAGCAAGGATCGTCAGATCCGGTATTTTCCGGATATCTTCTGCACGGACTTCCGTGTGTCTTGAATGAGGCGCCATAAAATAATCATCAAAGCCACGGACTAACGGCACTTTACGGTTCATGACATGATGTTCAAACACACCAAATACTTTTTTATCCAGCAGATGCTTTTTTAGTCCATAATGATAATAAAGTCCTGCCTGTGCACCCCAGCACAGATGCATTGTGGATGTTACATGTGTCTTTGTCCATTCAAAAATATCACACATTTCCTTCCAGTAATCCACTTCCTCAAACTCCATCTGTTCCACCGGAGCACCTGTAATGATCAGTCCATCAAAATAACGGTTCTTCACTCCATCAAATGTCTCATAAAACTTGTTTAAATGACTCATGGATGTATTTTTTGACTCATGGGATGATACCGTAATAAATGTCACATTGATCTGTAACGGTGTGTTAGACAATGAACGCAGAAGCTGCAGCTCTGTGTCTTCTTTTAACGGCATTAAATTCAGGATTCCGATCTCAATGACACGGATATCCTGGTGTGTTGCACGACTTTCATCCATAACAAATATATTTTCCTTTTCCAATATCTCTTTTGCCGGTAAATCACTCTGTGTCTTAATTGGCATAATTATACTCCATTCTCTGAGCAATTTGTTGGGAAGCGGCGACGCAAATGTCAGATTTGTGTCTGCCATAAAAAGTATTTGTTTTGCCCAGAAACAAATACCTGTGTGATAAATAAGCTATCGAACTTATTTATCGCACTGTACTCCCATTCTCTGTATTAATTCCAAGCAGGGCAAACAGTTCTGCTTCCGTAAGCACGGTTATTCCAAGTTCCTGTGCTTTTGTCAGTTTACTGCCCGCACTTTCTCCCGCAACAACATAATCTGTCTTTTTTGATACGGAACCGGATACTTTTCCGCCGTATTTTTCCACCAGCTCTGCTGCTTCTTTTCTTCCCAGTGTCGGCAAAGTACCTGTAATAACTACTGTTTTTCCGCTGACTGCCGAATCGATCGTCTCTGTTTCTTCCGCTTCCATATTTACACCTAACGACTTTAAACGATTGATCATTGCTCTGTTTTTTTCGTCATGGAAGAAACGGAAAATGCAGTCTGCACTCACTTCTCCGACATCATCCACCTCCATTAGAGTTTCCCGATCGGCTTCCGCTAAATCTGTGATCGAGGAAAAACGTTTCATGATCGTCTTTGCTGCCGCTTTCCCAACATTTGGAATACCAAATCCGGTAAGAAGCATATACGCATCATTTTCCTTTGCCTTTTCGATCGTATCTAAAAGTTTGTCCGTATTCTTTTCTTTTCCGATAATTCCCTGTTCGATCAGTTCTTCTCTGTGATCTTTCAGTTCAAATATGTCAGCAATATCTCTAATATACCCCAAACGCACAAGTTCTTCAATATAAACCGTACCAAATCCCTTGATATCCATGGCATCTCTGCCGACAAAGTTAATGATATGACGTTCTAACTGCGCCGGGCAGTTTGGCGACGTACATTTGATATCTGCTGTATCTTTTTCGCGTTCCGTCTTTGCACCGCAGACCGGACAGACATCCGGAATCATAAAACGCTTCCAGCCGTCCGGTCTTTTTTCCTTGCGGACTTCTTTGACCTTTGGAATGATCTCTCCGGACTTATAAACAACGATCGTATCACCAATTCCCACATCAAGATCATCAATAAAATCCTGATTATGCAATGTTGCTCTTGAAACAGAAGTTCCACACAGGCGCACCGGTTCAAAAACCGCTGTCGGCGTGATTCTTCCTGTTCTTCCAACGGAAAGCTCAATATCAAGCAGTTTCGTTTCTTTTTCTTCCGGCGGATATTTGTATGCGATCGCCCATTTCGGGACTTTCGAGGTATTTCCCAGCAGTTCCCTGTCTGAATAACGGTTGATCTTAATGACTGCCCCGTCAATATCATAGCCAAGATTTCCACGATTCTCTCCGATTGCCGTGATGGCATCCCAGACTTCGTCTGCAGTCTTACATACTTTGTAATCTTCGATGATCGGAATCCCCTGTTTCTTTAAAAATTCATATCCTTCGGTATGCGTTGCAATCTCCATGCCACGCACCTGCTGGATATTAAATACAAACATGGACAGTTTTCTTTCTTTTGTCACACGGCTGTCAAGCTGGCGCAGCGTTCCTGCAGCGCAGTTTCTTGGATTTGCAAAAATCTTTTTACCGAGCAGTTCCTGTTGTTCATTGACTCTGTCAAAGTCCTCATTTTTCATATAGACTTCACCACGGATCTCCAGATATTCCGGGTGGTCTTTCAGTTTCTTTTTAACATCTGAGATCACTTTTGCATTTGCTGTCACATCTTCGCCAAAGTTCACCCCATCACCACGCGTCAGCGCAAGGGCAAGTTCGCCATTTTCGTAGCGGAGCGCCATAGATAATCCGTCAATCTTATATTCCACCACAAACTCAGGATCATCTAACTGCTCTTTCATCTGCTCCACAAAATCAACGACTTCCTCCTTCGAAAATACATCCTGAAGACTTAACATCGGGACATTATGGTGCACCAGAATACCTGCTGTACGCTTTGCCGTACCACCGACATGCTGTGTCGGCGAGTCTTCAGTTACAAGCTCCGGATGTTCTTTTTCCAGCCGTTTTAACTGCTGCATCAACATGTCAAATTCATAATCTGAGATTTCAGGATTATCCTGATTATAATATCTGTCGCTATGATAATTGATCTTATCTCTTAATTCTTTGATCTGTTCTTCCGGTGTCATCTGTCTCCTCCATCCCGTCTGTGAATCACTGTCGTGTTTGATGAATCTTTTACAAGCCGCATCAGTTCATCATATTCCTGTGATGTTACTTCGCGGTAATTCCCGGCTTTTAAATCTCCCAGTTCGATATTCATAATACGGGTTCTTACCAGTTTTTCCACTCTGTATCCAAAATATTCGCACATACGGCGGATCTGCCGGTTCAATCCCTGTGTCAGGATGATGCCAAACTGCCTTTTTCCTGTCCGCCAGACTTTACATTTACGTGTGGTAACATTCAATTCCACCAGCGGCACGCCACCTGCAAGTCCCCGCAGAAAACCGTCCGTCACAGGTTTATTAACGGTAACAATATATTCTTTTTCATGCATATTTCCGGCACGCATAATGCGGTTTACAATATCACCATTGTTTGTCATAAGCAATAATCCTTCGGAATCTTTGTCCAGTCTTCCGATTGGATAGATCCGTTTGGGATAGTTGATATAATCCACCACATTATTTTTTTCTCTCTTTTCTGCAGTACATACGACTCCTGTCGGTTTATGAAATGCCAGAAGTATCATTTCATCTTCTTTTTTTACCGGCTTTCCACAAAAAAGAACCGTCTGTCCCGGCAATACTTTTGCCCCCATGGATGCAGCCACACCGTCTATTGTCACATTTCCGGCTTCCACCTGGCGGTCTGCCTCTCTTCTGGAACACACTCCTGCCTCGCTGAGATATTTATTGATTCTGACTGCCTCCTGCATTTTTCACCTTTCTCTTTCTGCACAAAAGCGGAGACTTCTTTTTAAAGTCTCCGCCATTTTTACTATGACAACAAGTCTGTTGCTGGAATCCTGCTACACATCATATATTCAGCAGTTACTGCAACAGGGAAGTTTTAATATATCCGGTCTGACCATTCCATGTCACCTTTGTCCAGCCTTCTGCATAACTCATGACCACCGTTACTTTCTCGCCTGTAAATGCGGTTCCTATCTTGCTGTCTGACTCACTCATTCCAGAACGTACATTTACAGAATCCTTTAATGTAATAACTGTTCCCTCTGCTATGAAATCACCTGCAGATGTCTGTTCATCATTACCACCATTATCTGTTTGTCCATTGTCTGCTTCAGAATCAGCATTCTTTGTAGTCAGATATTCTGTTTTGATATATCCGGTCTGACCGTTATAATTAACAATACTCCACTCACCATCTGTACCTGTTCTTGTAAGTGCTGTACCCTGCTCTAACGTACCAAGTTTTTCTGATTCGGTATCTGCTGCTGCCCTTACATTTACCGTATCTACTGCATAAACTGTATCCGGTTCGCTCTGCGTCGGTCCATTTTCCTCAGGCTGGTCTGTATTCTCTTCCGGCGTTTCAGTCTGCTCTGCCTCCGTTGTTTCTTCCGGTACCTGCTCAGTACTTTCTGTTTCGGTATTCTGGCTTACAATCGTACCTGCCCACTCAGTGATCGCATTCGGAATTGTCGTCTGGATCATCTCGCTCAGCTTATCATCTGACGCAACTGCCGTGTCATATTTGTCCTGGACTTCTTTCTGGAGTGAATTGACATCTTCACTTCCCTCATACTCACTGATCAGGTTCTGGATGCTTGTATCTAACGCATTTTCTTTTATCTTTAAATTGTACTGGCTGTAAAGGTTATCAATATATACACTGCCATCATCATTCGTGCGCACATAGAAGAAATCCAGTCCCGGTGCAACTGTATCTACATCCTTAAATTTTACTTCCACATAAACAGACACAAGATATGAAGATGCATCAAGCCCCTGTTTGGTATAACATTTGATATTCTGGTATGCATCAACATACTGACTGAATACAGAAATATAGCTTTTCTCATTTTCTGACAATGGAGTGGCGATTGTCTGAAGAGTATCCGTATCTCCTGCTGCATATGCGGTGTAATACTGGTTGATTAATGTATTTACATCCTCATGTGCATCCACTTCAAATTCCTGCACTGCATCATTCGATGCCTCTGACGTAACTTCTGTTGCCGCAACATCCTGTCCGTTCTGTGACTGTTTCGGTGATCCGGCTTTCACTAAAATAAGCACAAGTGCAAGGAATAATACACCTGCTGTGATATACCGGACATTCTGTTTTATGAACATAAGGATCTTATTTGTCCCACTATTTTCTGTTTTATTACCTGTCTCTTTATTTTCTGTATCATTTTTTAATTTATCATCAACATTCGAAGAAGCCATTGTATTTTCCATCCCTTTCCATTTGTTATATAAAACTTCACAAAAATATGTAACAGGCGAAACATATAGTATGCCGCCTGCTATCTGACTGTCAAAATGCACCCGGCGGGAATCGAACCCGCATTGCCGGAGTCGGAGTCCGGTGTTCTATCCATTAGACTACGGTTGCCTGCTCTTACTATTCATATAAGGGATCTACAACGCAAAAACACTTTTTCACGCACGTTTTATCATAACAGACCCTAAAATAATTGTCAACAAAAAATGCCGGCACAGGTTACCGTGTCATTCCGCACGCTTGTATTTTCCTGTTCTCCGGCATTTCTTAAAATTTAATGAAGATCTTTTAATATACGATTCAGAAGATCCTTTTTTTCACTATCCGATTCTTTTCCTATCATAACTGCCACCCAGACGGCAGTCCCCGATATTTTTTCTTTTTTCAGGAAACAGATATCCTCTGTGCTCTGACTGTCTTCGCGGTACCTGCTTACAATCCGGTTTAATTCTGAGAAAATTTCTATCAGCCTGTCGAAATCATTTTCCCTCTCCAGGATCATTGTTTCTCCATGGCACCTTTCCTCCCCTGCGGTTGCAATGATCTGCATACAAAGATGCAATTCACCTGTGATATCCGACGCCTCCATCAATACATCCGGCCGCATTTCTCTTGTTTCCAGAAAAATCTTTTTTGCCAGATCAACATCACGTTTTCTGAAACATTCGGCAAGTCTTTGTTTTAATTCACCTGTTTCTGCCTTTTCTCCAAGCATTCCCACCTTACATTCATACACACGCAATTTCTTAACGGTAGCCCAAACAAGCAATAGAAATTCAGAAATAAATCCAAATACTCTTTTATGGTAGGCATCTTCTCCCGTCTCCAGTTCAATCCGCTCTGCCACTTCAAAAAAAATGGAAAACAGCCAGGACGCATATTCATCAAATAATTTTTTTGATGTGACAAGAATATTTCCAAAATAAGTCTGTCTGCCATTTACCAGCGTGTCAAACGCATCTGCATATTCCGGGTATTTCTCTGCTATGACTTTTCCTGTCATTTCAAGCGCCCGTATATTATGATTTGCCGAAAATCCATCATAGTAAGAATTATTTAACTGAACCTTTTTCGTTGTGACCAGGTCATATTTCTTTAACAGTTCCCGGTATTCCGCCTCCGTATAAATCTGTTCCTTTTCATTGATCAGATATCTTCTGTAATGGCAGGTACCGACATAATCCACATCATGACAATTTTTCCAGATCCAGTAAAATCCTGTCAGTTCACTGTAATAACAGTTCAATGCCGAGATCTGTTCTCCTGTATCATCTCCCTGATATCCAAAATCTTCCCCACATGCCCTTCCGACATGGAGCGGTACATACAGTTTATCCGACAGCGGCGTGAATTTTTTGTGTGTCATGGTATATATGCGCATGGACATGATATGTCCCTCCTCTTTTGTGTTGTGCTCTGCATAAATAAACTATAACACAATTATCCTTCTTTTTTAACCGATCCCATGTTCTTTTTTTATCATCTCTTTCATTTCATTCAAAATGTCTGCCGAATTTTTTAACTGGATTTTTTCTTCATCATCCAGCGAGATCGGTATCACATCCTCCACTCCGTCTTTTCCAACAATGGCAGGCATACTGATCACGACGTCCTCCATCCCATAAATGCCACGCATCATGGATGATACCGGCAGGATCGACTGTTCATTTCTTATGATACATTCACAGATCCTCTTTACCGCCATTGCGATTCCATAATACGTGGCGTGTTTCCGTTCAATGATCTCGTAAGCACTGTTTCTTACTTTTTCATAGATACGGTTTTCTGATTCTTCATGCATAAAATGTCCCCGCATTTCACAGAAATCGCTAAGTCTCACGCCTGAAATATTTGCATTTGACCATGCTGCAAGTTCACTGTCTCCATGTTCGCCGATGATAAACGCATGTACACTGCGGTTGTCCACCCCTAAATGCTCCCCGATCAGATATTTTAACCGGGCAGTATCAAGCACCGTTCCCGAGCCGATCACACGGTGTTCCGGAAAACCAGAGAGCTTTAATGCCGTATAGGTAAGAATGTCTACCGGATTTGACACGATAAGGAGGATTCCCTCACAGTCTCTCTTTGCAATTTCCGGAATGATCTGTTTATAAATTTCTACATTTTTATGGATCAGATCAAGCCTCGTCTCATCCGGCTTCTGGTTTGCTCCTGCCGTGATGATAATGATCCCGGCATCTGTGATATCATCATAATCCCCGGCATATATTTTTACCGGTCTTGCAAATGGAAGTCCATGGCTTAAATCCATCGCTTCTCCCTCTGCCTTTGCATGATCTGCATCGATCATAACCATTTCTGAAAAAATACCGCTCTGCATCAGCGCAAATGCCGATGATGCACCTACAAATCCGCAACCGATCATCGCTGCTTTTCTGATATTCATTTTTCCCATATGATTTTCCTGCTTTCTGCCATGTAAACATGGCTTTTTTTATAATATTTCCTGATCGCAGAAAAATTTATACATAAAAAGGGATGCCGCCATATGACGACATCCCTTTATGATCCATGACAATAAAATGTTTACGGATCATTCATTCTATTATTTCAGGCAACAACATCCTCAAACTGTGAATTATAAAGATTTGCATAAAATCCGTTTTTCGCAAGCAGTTCTTCATGATTTCCCTGTTCCACGATATCCCCATCCTTCATGACAAGGATCAGATCTGCATTACGGATCGTTGATAATCTGTGTGCAATGACAAAACTGGTTCTGCCACGCATTAGGTTATCCATTGCCTTCTGGATCGTAACCTCAGTTCTCGTATCAACCGAAGAAGTTGCCTCATCGAGGATCAAAATCTTATTATCTGCAAGAATTGCCCTTGCGATCGTAAGGAGCTGTTTCTGTCCCTGTGAAACATTGCTTGCATCCTCATTTAATTCCATCTGATAACCACCCGGAAGCGTCTTGATAAAGTGATCGGCATGTGCTGCTTTTGCTGCTGCGATCACTTCCTCATCCGTGGCATCTAAACGTCCGTAACGGATATTTTCCATGATCGTTCCTTTAAACAGCCATGTATCCTGCAATACCATTCCAAACGCATCCCTTAATTCCCTGCGGTTAAACTCTCTTACATCATGACCGTCTAATTTGATAGAACCGCTGTTTACATCATAAAAACGCATTAAAAGTTTTACCATCGTGGTCTTTCCTGCTCCGGTCGGACCTACAATAGCGATCTTCTGTCCCGGTTTTACATGAGCACTGAAATCTTTGATGATCGTCTGATCCGGATTATAGCCAAACTGTACATGATCAAAATCAACCGTTCCTGTCACTGTACTCACATCTGCCGGATTTTCTGCAGTCTGATCTTCCTCTTCCTCATTTAAAAAATCAAACACACGCTCGGATGCTGCCGCCATCGACTGCACCTGGTTGATGACCTGTGCGATCTGCTGGATCGGCTGCGTAAAGTTTTTTACATACTGGATAAATGCCTGGATATCACCGATTGTGATCGTTCCACGGATCGCAAACAGTCCACCGGATAATGCCACGGCTGCATAGCCAAGGTTTCCGACAAACATCATGATCGGCTGCATCATTCCGGACAAAAACTGGGATTTCCATGCTGACTGATACAGAATTTCATTTGTACGGTTAAATTCATCGATCGTATCTTTTTCACGGTTAAATGCTTTGATAACTAAATGTCCGCCATAAACTTCCTCGACCTGTCCGTTGATGTGACCTAAATATTCCTGCTGGTCTTTGAAGTATTTCTGGGATTTCTTAACCACAAATGAGATCAGTGCCATGGAGATTGGCAGGATCACGATCGCGATCAGTGTCATCAGCGGAGAAATACTGAGCATCATGATCAGTACACCGATCAAAGTAGCAACCGATGTAATGATCGTTGTGATACTCTGGTTTAATCCCTGACCTAAAGTATCGACATCATTGGTGATCCTTGATAAAACCTCTCCATAAGTACGGCTCTCAAAATATTTCATCGGCATGCGGTTGATCTTTTCAGAGATTTCTTTACGCATCCGGTAACAGATCTTCTGTGTCACACCTGTCATGATCCAGCCCTGGATAAAGTTAAAAGCTGCACTACACACATAAAGTCCAAGCACAAACAAAAGAATCTGTCCGATATAAGTAAAATCAATGCCTCCAGTGCCCTGAATCTTTGCCATCAGTCCTTCAGAAAGCGCTGTTGTTGCTTTTCCTAGAATTTTAGGGCCGATTACATTAAATACCGTAGAAGCTGCCGCAAAAATCATGACCACAATAATCGCTGCTTTAAAACTTCCAATATAAGATAACAGTTTTCCTAAAGAACCTTTTAAATCTTTTGGTTTTTCTCCCGGCTGCATGCCATGTCCCATCGGTCCTCTGCCACGGCGCTGCATTCCTGTTCTTTCTCTTTCATTACTCATTGACAGACACCTCACTTTCCTCGATTCCAAGTTCTTTTGCAGAAAGCTGTGAACGTGCGATCTGCCGATAGGTCTCACAATTTTTCAGCAATTCCTCATGTGTACCTTTTCCGACGATTCTGCCATCATCCAGTACAAGGATCTGTTCTGCATGCAGGATCGTACTGATTCTCTGTGCCACAATGATTACCGTACTGTCCTTAACTTTTGATGCAAGTGCCTTTCGAAGTGCTGCATCCGTCTTTAGATCAAGTGCAGAAAAACTGTCGTCAAACACATAGATCTTTGGCTGTTTTGCAATCGCACGTGCAATGGCAAGACGCTGTTTCTGTCCTCCGGAGACATTGCTTCCACCCTGTGCGATATCGCTGTCATATTTTTCCTGTTTTTCTTCGATAAAATCTGTTGCCTGCGCGATTGCTGCTGCTTCTTTGATTTCCTCATCCGTAGCATCCCGCTTTCCAAAACGCAGGTTCGAAGCAATCGTACCGGAAAACAATACACCTTTCTGCGGTACAAAACCAATCTCTTCTCTCAAATCTTCCATGCGGATATTCCGGATATCCTGACCATCTAGTGTAACACTTCCGTCCGTAACATCATAAAGCCGCGGGATCAGATTGACCAGTGTAGATTTTCCGCATCCGGTACTTCCAATGATCGCCGTTGTCTTACCTGGCTCTGCAGTAAAATCAATATCTTCAAGTACATCTGCCTCTGCACCCGGATAACGGAAGCTGACATGTGAAAAACGGATCACTCCTTTATGTTCTTTTAACTCTTCCGGAGTCTCTGCATCTTCTATGGAAGATTCTGTATTGATAACCTCATCGATGCGCTCTGCTGCGACTGCTGCACGCGGAAGCATGATAGACATTGCTGTCAGCATCAAAAATGCCATAACGATCATCATCGCATACGTAATAAATGCTGTCATCGATCCAACCTGCATAGAACCTGCATCAATCTTATGAGCTCCTACCCATACGATACCTACGGTCAGAAGATTCATGATCAGCATCATTCCAGGCATCATAAATGTCATGACACGGTTCGTAAACAGCATTGTTTTTGTCAGGTCTTTATTCGCATCATCAAAACGCTTTTCTTCCTCTGTCTCCCTACCGAATGCACGGATAACAGAAAGTCCTGTCAAAATCTCCCTTGATACCAGATTGATCTTATCCACAAGTTTCTGCATCAGTTTAAAACGAGGCATCGTAACTGCCATCAATACCATAACATATCCGAGGATCACAAGGATTGCAAGAATAATGATCCATCCCATTCCTGCTCCCGTCTGGATGATTTTTAAGACACCACCGATACCAAGGATCGGCGCATATGCAACCATACGGATCATCACGGCAGAAACCATCTGGATCTGCTGGATATCATTGGTACTTCTTGTGATCAGGGATGCCGTGGAAAAACGATCCATCTCCGCATTCGAAAAACGTACCACACGTCCGAATATTTTTCCTCTGAGGTCACGTCCGATCCCTGCACCGATACGTGCACCAACAAATCCTACCAGAACCGTTGCAACCCCCATAAGCAGCGCCATCGCAACCATTCTTACTCCGGCTGACCAGAGGTAAGATGTCTGTATCTTATCAATATCCAACCCTGCCTGCGTATCGCAGTTAACCGCATAAGCAATTCCCATTGATTTTACCAGAGAACTTCCCATCGTATCAATCGTATCGGAAACGGTATCACGCATAGATAAGATCTGGTCTTCTGTCATTGCCCCGGATGCTTTCATGGCTAAAAAAATCGTGCGCATATCCACGCAATTTGTGGCTACGGTATTTCCATCATCATCCTCTATCTCTTTTTCAAAAGAAGTAAGCGGCACGCCCATGGACTCCCCGATCTGTTCAATGCTCATATTATCAAGCATTGCCTGATCCATTCCGGTCTGTTTTGCCACACTCTCTTTAAAGGTCTGCTCATCCACCGATGACATCTGATAATTCATCAGGAGTGGTAAAAGCAGTGTATCATCCAGCTCCTCTAACTGTTTTTTATCTGTAACAGTCAGACGGTAAACCTCTCCATCCTGTTCGTAGCTGTTCTCCCAGCTTTCTTTTTCCTCATCTGTCATAAAAAGCTGTACTAATGTAAATTCATCTTCTGTTACTGCTTCCGGCAGTACATGCTCCACACCTTTGTTCTGGATACCGACATCAATAATATCCGATGTATATGCCGGAAGTGACAGATCACACCATGCCTGAACAATCAACAGCGCGATTACTATGATCAATCCCTTCCAGTATGGGAGCATATTTTTAAATATTTTGCTCATATTCTACTCTCCTTTTTGTCTCATTTTCCGGTCTGCAATTTCTTCTTTGGCTGCCTCATACAGTTCGTTCAGACAGTCTATCATACCTTCCATATCATCCCTGTCCATTTTTGAAATAACCGCATGTGCAAAATTACTCATGATCTGCTCGCACTCCTCTGTTTTCTTTTTCCCGGAATCTGTCAGTTTCACATACGTATTTCGTCTGTCCGCCTTATTGACATCACGCTCAATATATCCTTTATCCTCTAATGTCTTTAAGGTACGTGAAACTGCGGGTCCCTTCGCTTTCAACTTCGCAGTCAGTTCAGATACCGTCAGTTCTTCCTTTCCCATTTCCCCGTTGCAATGCCTGATCGCCAACATCGTCATACCTTCAATTTTGGTGATATCCGGCACAAGATCGCCCATATGCAGTTTATGGAACTGATACAGTGCAGAGAAAAATCTTGTAAATAAATCATCCATTTTTGTTTTTCTCACCTCGTTATTTAATATTGTTATATATTCTCTTTGTTATGTATTCTCTTTGTTATTTATTTACAGTGGCATATATTAACACAGGGAAGATACTACGTCAAGTATCTTCCCTGCACTTTATCCATTCTTTATATTTTCTTTATATTCTTTTTTTATTTTTACTCACACACCTGATGCATCATATCAATTGTCCGTCTCATTTCTTCGAGATCAAACTGCCCCGGTGCACTTTTCTTTTTATGTGATGCAAACGTCACGCAGGAGCCAAATGTCTCCCCGCTTACTCTGCTGATCTCACCTAATTTTCCCATTGCCACAGTGATAATCGGAGTTTCTTTGTTTTCACAGTGAAATTCAGATGTGACCGCAAGAAGTCTTAAAACATCCTCCGGCGTTTTGGGAGTTACAACCAGTTTGACAATATCCGCTCCGCCTTCACACATACGGTCCAGCAGCATCCGCATAACTTCCATCTGTGGTGTTCCTTCCAGGTCATGATGTGATGCTACGATTTTCTTCCCTTTTTTCTGAATTTTCCGGATCTGCCTTGCAGTGTGTTCCTCCTCAAAAAATTCCAGATCGATCAGATCCACACATTCTGATTCTGTCGCAAGATCATGCAGATCTGTTAATGTTTCCCGGTAAACCGATGCCATTCCACCCTGTCTTGCAGTACGAAATGTATATAAAAACAATTTTTTCTTTAGCAAAGGCGCTGCCTGCTGCAATATCTCCCGCACTTCATTATAATCCGTAAAATGTTCAAATGCATCCAGCCGCCATTCGATCATGTCTGCAGCGGATTCTGCAAGATATTCTATTTCATTTATAACTTCCTCTTTTGTTTTTTCAAGCACCGGAACACAGACCAGCGGACGCCCCGTTCCAACTTCGGTTTCTCTTATTTTCATGCCTGACACCTCCCATTACCTCTTACGTCATTGCTATAATTTTCATTATAACCATCACTTCTCTGTTATGCAAATATTTGACATCTTCTGCTATATCATTTAATATATTTTTGATTTTATCAAATACAAGCGACAGCGCATGTACTTTGGCGCTTAGAATGGAGTTTTATTATGAGTTTTACATTTTTAAACCAGCTTCCTTCTCCGGCAGAGATCAAACGTGATTTTCCGCTGTCAGAAGAATTAAAACAGTTAAAAAAAGAACGCGATGCCATGATCTCTGACGTCATCACAGGAAAAGATGACCGGTTTTTAGTTATCATCGGACCTTGTTCTGCTGACAGGGAAGACGCAGTCTGCGATTATGTCAGCCGCCTCACAAAAATTCAGGAGGATGTTGCTGACCGCCTGATCATCATTCCACGCGTTTATACAAATAAGCCCCGTACTACCGGCGAAGGCTACAAAGGTATCGCATCCCAGCCAGATCCTGAAAAAGCACCGGATATGATCGAAGGTCTGATCGCCATGCGAAAAATGCACATCCGTGCGATCAAAGAGAGCGGTTTAACCTGTGCAGATGAGATGCTTTATCCGGAAAACTGGGGATATGTAGAAGATCTTCTCTCCTATGTCGCTATCGGCGCACGTTCTGTTGAAGACCAGCAGCATCGTCTGACCGTCAGCGGTTTTGATGTTGCATCAGGTATGAAGAACCCGACCAGTGGTGATTTCTCCGTTATGCTCAACTCCGTATATGCAGCGCAGCACCCACATCATTTTGTATACCGTGGCTATGAAGTCGAGACAAGCGGTAACCCTCTTACGCATGTTGTTCTGCGCGGTGCAGTCAGCAAACACGGCAACTCCACACAAAATTATCATTATGAGGATCTGATCCGTCTGTGCGACATGTATGAGAAAATGGATCTTGTAAATCCGGCAGCCGTTGTGGATGTAAACCATTCCAACTCCGGCAAAAAACACAAAGAACAGATCCGTATTGTAAAAGAAGTCATGCACAACCGTCAGGTTTCTTCTGAGATCAGAAAAATGGTCAAAGGTGTCATGATCGAAAGTTATATTGAGGAAGGTTCCCAGAAGATTGGCGAACATATCTACGGAAAATCTATCACAGATCCATGCCTTGGCTGGAAAGATTCCAAAAATCTCATTTACACGATCGCAGATATGTGCAATTAATTGATACCTTCTGATAGTATAAATACTACATAAAAAAGAGGAACTCCAAATCTGTGGGTTCCTCTTTTATAGTCTGCATCTTTTTTAACTGTTATCCTCTTGGATGTGCTTTTAAATATACCTCTCTTATTCTTCCCTGTCCCATCTGCGAATAAATCTGTGTCGTTGAGATATCAGAATGACCTAACATCTCCTGGACAGATTTTAAATCCGCTCCATTGCTGATCATATGTGCCGCAAATGAATGTCTTAATGTATGAGGTGTGATCTCCGATTCGATCCCCGCCTTTTTCCCATAAAACTTGATCAGCTTCCAAAAACCCTGACGGCTCATGGCACCACCGGTACAGTTTGTAAACAGCCACGGACAGTCTTCCTGGCTGACCAGATGTTCTCTTCCATCCTGTATATATTTTGCTAATGCTTCCTTTGCAACATTTCCAAAGGGAATAATACGTTCTTTGTGGGTGTCCGTACAGATCACATACTCCATCTGAAGATTCAGATCCGAAATCTTCAGTGATATCAGCTCCGACACGCGTATCCCTGTTGCATAAAGCAGTTCCAACATCGCTTTATCCCGCAGTTCCTTCGGAGTATTGCCGGATGGCTGCTCCAGTAAGAGTGTCACCTCTTCCGTGGTCAGAATGCGTGGCATTGTTTTTTCAATCTTAGGTGCTTTCAACCTCCATGCCGGATCTGCTTCAATTCTCCGCTCCCGCTCAAGGAAATGAAAAAAAGCCTTCATTGATGCTATACTTCTCGAAACAGTCGCTGGTTTCCGTCCCTCGCGCTCTAAAAACATAACATATGCATTCAGATTTGTCTCTGTAACAGCAGCTGCATCACATATATTCTGCCCTGCCAGATATTCATTCAGTTTACGAAGATCACGCTCATAAGAAACCTCTGTATTCTTCGATGTCTGTTTTTCATTGTGAATATATTCTATAAAATCCATAATGTCACGTGTCATGTTTTTTCCTGACTTTCTTTTTATCCTGTGTATTTTTTCATTATAATAACAAGCAAACTAAAAAGCAATCTTTTCAAAAATTTTTTACAAGCATCTTAAGGATCGGATTATTGATATAAGTTTCCGCAAAAACACCGCCAACCATCAGTGCAACTGCTACTCCATAAAACGAGACAGATTCAAATATTTTTTTCATGCGGCTTTTCAGATCACAGTTAAATGACCGATACTGCATTTTGTTTTTTCCACAGAACCTGCACCATAGCACCGCTGCCACATATAAAAATGCATGCGGGAAAACACTGACGAACGCAAATGCAACACCCCGGATTCCAAGATCTGCAATCGCCATTGTAAGGAAAAACCCAAAAGTTCCTGTCAGCAGGCACAAACATGCTGTTGATGCCACCACGTATCCACACCATTCTCCAAGCAAAAAAGAGAAAAAAGCAAACTTTCCCCTTTTCCAAAACAACTGCCAGAATAGTCTTTCCAGCGAAATACTGCTATATGCAAACTGTTCTAAAATCCATATATTTAATATCCGGCAAAGATTCCCCACTTTGTACTTTAACAGGTTTGCAAGAAAAACACCTGCAAAAAACACCGCAAAAAACAGGAATCCTTCTTTTTTCATGCACACCGCACATCCTTTTTCTTTAGTTTATGCGTTTTTCTCCTGATTCAGAAGATTTTTGTATGCAAGAAGTGCAGAAACTGTTTTCGCATCCTGCAATTTTCCATCATAGATCATCTGACACAATTCATCTATCTCATATGCCTCAACATCTATAAACTCTCCCTCATCTAAATGCTGATGACCCGGTTTTAAATTGCGTGCCAGATACACATCAATGAACTCATTGCAAAATGCTACTGTGGTCTTAAGGGATAAAAGACGCGTGAGATCATCACTGCGATATCCTGTCTCCTCCTCTAATTCCCTTGCTGCACATACTTTTGTGTCTTCTGTGACACTATCTCTCGATCCTGCCGGTATCTCAAGTGTCATTCGGTCGATCGCATTCCGGTATTGACGTACCATCAGAATCTTTCCATCTTCTCTCACCGGTACAACTGCTGCTGCACCTTTTCTGTGCGAGATAAAATCCCATTCCTCAAGTTTTCCGTCCGGAAGCTGCATGGTATCCGTATATATATCCAGAATTGCTCCATTTTTCACCAGTTCTCTTTTTATTCTCTTGACCTGTTTATCCATAATGATATTCCTCCACAAATCCTGTCTTCTTTTGTTCTTATTCTTTCTGCTGTTATTTTACCACCCGCTTCGTCTATTTTCCATCAGTTTTTTATATCCTGACATCAGATAAATAAAGTGTTAAAACTTTCCCATTCTCTTTTCAAAAAGGATTAAAGAATGCGCAAATATCTCCTCCATATAACGAATACTGTTATACTGATAACATCTTATCTACAGGGAGGAGACCAGCTATGACAATTGCTGAAATTATTTTTTCTATTATCGGTATTGGCATTATGATCGGAGGTTTTGTTTACGGAATTTATGATTCCTACTGTCAGTCGAAAAAATATCGTACATCCAAATAATAGAATGACATTATATTATCCAAGAAACAATCCTGCCCGGAGGGTTTTTTATGTAATAGGTAATTTCAACGAATTTTCCTATTACATAAAAAACAGACCGCACATATCTGTGTGCAGTCTGTTTTTTTCAACCTTCTTTTTCTGTTATGCCATCATCTGCATGCCATTTACACTCGTCTGGCTCTCTAACATCCGGTATCCTACCCTCGGGATCGTTGTTATATACTCCGGTTCCAATGGAGATCTTTCGATTTTTTTTCGGATATTTGTCATATTAACACGAAGTATCCTGCTGTTCTGCTCTGCATACGGTCCCCATATTTTTTCCAAAAGCATCTGGTATGTTACAACCGTGCCAGCATTTAACGCAAGACTTTCTATGATCCGATACTCCACTGGTGAAAAATGAATTTCCATACCTCCAAGCAGAACTTGTCTTTTTGTGAAATCAACTTTAAGATTTCCTGCCTCATAGTATGTATGTGCACCTGTCGAAATTCTTCTTCTCAATGCCGAAAAAATCCGTGCTGCCAGTTCCTTTTCATGAAACGGCTTTACCATATAATCATCTGCTCCGGCATATAATGCCTCTACTTTATCAAGATAGCTGTTCTGTTCAGATAAAACAATAATCGGAGCATCCGTCCACTCCCTAAACCATTGAATTAATGCCAGTCCCTCCATATCAGAAAATTTATTATCCATCAGGATCAGATCCGGGCAGATACCGGTACTCATCTCCATCCCCTGTTTTCCTTTTCCCGCAGTATATATCTTATAATTTTCTTTTTCCATTGCCCTGCGGATCAAATAGGAAATACTCGCATCTTCATCAATCAGTAATATTTTTGCTCTGTCACTTATTCTGTTTTCATTCACGTTAAAACGCCTCCTGTAATATATTTTTATTTGATTACAGGAAAATGTTTTGCCTTCTTTCCATCTACCAGATGGATATATTTGATATTCTGCCACAGCATGATCATATGGCTGCCAAAACGCTTCAATGCCATATGCAAAATAACAGCCGGTATCACAATAAGTACGTATACTTCTACAAGAAAACGTAAAATCTGAAACCTGCTCTGTCCCTGTTCTCCAAGAACGGCATCGCTCTGCGTTGTTCGCGCAAATGCGGATGCCGGTATATTTTCAGGAACGTTACACGCCTGATGTTCCGCTATCCCCGGCTCCATCAGCCAGTCTGTCTGATATTGCTCTATTCTGCCATCAGGCAGTATATCTGCAGCCAGCTTTAAACTCTGTGATGTCTTTTCCAAATGCAGTGTGTCTGTCTGTGGTAAAAACTGAAAGAAAGATATGATCATAAATCCGATCAGAAGGAATAAAATCCACTTATGTTTTTTCACACTCTGCATTTGCCACACCACCTTTCTTTCGCTCTTTTTCAGATGTATTTTAACATATATTTTACATTCTGGCACTATTTTTTTAGGATTTTATCTTCATGGATATGGAATTATGGATTGCAATTTCCATATATACAAGAAAGAATCCTGCCCGGAGTTTTTTTGATTCATAGGACGTGAGATTTCCTATGAATCAAAAAACTGCCGTACCGGTCATTTCTGACTCTGGTACGACAGTCTCTTTATTTTTTTCCAATAATAAAATGCACGTTCTGTAAACATTCTATTACCATGAACAATGGCCTGCACGCTTCGCGAGCAAAACTATTGTCACGAATCATTTCGCATAATCCGTTACTCTTGATTCTCGAATAACATTTACCTTAATCTGTCCCGGATATTCCAATTCAGCCTCGATCTGTTTTGAAATATCACGTGCAAGCAATACCATATCGGCATCGCTGATCTGTTCCGGAACAACCATGATTCGAATCTCCCTGCCCGCCTGAATAGCAAAGGATTTTTCTACACCCTTAAATCCGTTAGAAATATCTTCTAACTGTTTCAGTCTGTTTGAATATGTTTCAAGTGTCTCTCTTCTGGCACCTGGTCTTGCTGCACTGATCGTATCTGCAGCCTGAATGATACATGCAATTAATGACTCCGGTTCTACATCACCATGATGCGCTTCTACCGCATTGATGATAATTGGTGATTCCTTGTATTTTCTACATAAATCCACACCGATCTGAATATGGGAACCTTCCATATCATGGTCGACAGATTTACCGATATCATGCAATAATCCTGCCCGTTTTGCAGTTCTTACATCTACACCAATCTCAGCAGCAAGTAATCCGGAAAGCTGTGCTACTTCAATAGAATGTTTGAGAGCATTTTGTCCGTAGCTCGTCCGGAATTTCATTCGTCCTAAAAGACGTACAAGTTCTGGATGAATTCCATGAACACCAACCTCTAAAGTTGCCGCCTCACCTTCCTCACGAATCATTGTCTCGACTTCTTTCTGAGCCTTCTCAACCATTTCTTCGATTCTTGCCGGATGAATACGTCCATCCACAATCAGTTTTTCCAAAGCAATTCTGGCAACTTCTCGACGAATCGGATCAAAACCTGATAAAATTACCGCCTCAGGCGTATCATCAATGATCAGGTCAACACCTGTCAACGTTTCTAAGGTACGGATATTACGTCCCTCACGTCCGATGATTCTTCCTTTCATTTCGTCATTTGGAAGCTGAACAACAGAAATCGTCGTCTCGGCAACATGATCTGCAGCACACTTCTGAATTGCAGTGACTACATACTCTTTTGCCTTCTTATCAGCTTCTTCCTTTGCCTTGTGTTCCATTTCTTTGATCAATTTTGCAGTATCAATTTTAACGTCTTCTTCAACAGTCTTTAAGAGATAATCCTTTGCCTGTTCGGAGGTTAAACCGGAGATCCTTTCCAGTTCTTTCACACGCTCTTCATTGAGCTTTGCGACCTGCGCTTTCTGTCTGTTGATCTCTTCTTCCTTGGCTGCAAATCCCGCCTCACGTTTTTCGATCGCTTCTAACTTTTTGTCCAGATTTTCCTCTTTCTGAACAATGCGTCGTTCACTGCGTCCGATCTCTGCTCTCCGCTCTTTTACCTCCTTGTCTAAATCATTCTTGACACGGATGGATTCTTCCTTCGCTTCAAGCATTGCTTCACGCTTCTTGGTCTCTGCCGTCTTTACCGCTTCATCAATGATCTCACGCGCTTTTTCATCTGCATTTCCGATCTTAGCCTCTGTTACTTTTTTATAGTAAGCAGTTGTGACGAAATATACAACGACCGCGGTAACCAGTAGAGTGATCACAACAGCGATAATCACACTTCCCACAGGAGCACCTCCTTTATTAAATTTTCATTGTACATATAACATTAAAACATGGATTGTTATCTGTCATAATTACAACATATAAATTTTATTCTATTTTAATATTTATGTCAAGTAGATAACTGTTCAATGTGCATAATATTGCATTTTTATTTTGCTCCAATACAACATATTGTACCAAAAATCCAGGTTTTACTGCATTCTTATTCCTCGTATCCGTCCCAGATCTTCATAACATGTAAAATATCGCTGCCCTTAAATCCACGACGCATCAGATACTGGTATGTTTTTTGCTTTTCTTTGCGATCACATTCCTTTGGATCATAATGCTTCTTCTCTAAAAGCTGACGGATCTTTATCTGTTCATCACTGTCAAACGCTTCATCCAGCGCCTGTTCTATCACGTTTTTGTCAATTCCTTTTGTTAAAAGATCTATTTTTAATTTCTGACGGCTCTTCCTCTTCTGCTGATATGAAATATAATTTGTTGCATAACGCAGATCATCAATATAATGATATTTTTTTACATAATCTATTGCAAGATCCACACAGACAGCAGGATATCCATTCTGCATCAGTTTATCTCTCAGCTGATGCTCTGTCCTGTCCATTCGTTCCAACAGAAACATTGCGCGTTTCTTTGCCCTTGTTCCAAGTATTTCATAAATGATCTCATCATATTTTTCCCGGGATATGACAGTTTGCTCCTGTAAACCTAATTTTCTTACCTCACCTTTATATAAAAGGACTTCCATCCCGTTGTCAAAACGAATGGAAGTCCTTCCTTTTTCCCGGGGAATTACTTCAGTGACAAGTAACTCCTGCATCTTTTATTCCTCCGCTTCTGATGACGCAGCCTTCTCGATCGCCTCAGCTTTTTTTGCAATCGCTTCAGCAGCCTTTATACTCTGTGCCTCAGTCTCGTTTTCCTTTGCTTCTTCAGATTCTTCGGTTCCGTCAACCTTTAACATCTCTCTGACTTTTGCCTCAATCTCCTCACAGATCAGTGGGTTATCTTTCAGATACTGCTTTGCATTCTCACGTCCCTGACCAATCTTATCTCCATTATATGCATACCATGCTCCGGACTTGTTAACAACCCCTTTATCTGCCGCAAGGTCTAAGATATCACCTTCTCTTGAAATACCCTGTCCAAACATGATATCAAACTCTGCTTCACGGAATGGTGGTGCCACCTTATTCTTAACGATCTTTACTCTGGTACGGTTTCCAACAACCTCCCCGCCCTGCTTTAATGCCTCAATCCTTCTGACATCCATACGGACAGAGGAATAAAACTTTAACGCACGTCCACCGGTCGTTGTCTCTGGGTTACCGAACATTACACCTACTTTTTCACGTAGCTGGTTGATAAAGATAACCACGCAGTTTGACTTGCTGATAACAGAAGTCAGCTTACGAAGTGCCTGGCTCATCAGTCGTGCCTGAAGTCCTACATGTGAATCACCCATATCTCCATCAATCTCTGCCTTTGGAACAAGTGCTGCCACGGAGTCAACGATCACGATATCTACCGCACCGGAACGCACCATGGTCTCAGTGATCTCAAGTGCCTGTTCTCCGCAGTCCGGCTGTGATATGTACAAATTATCAATATCAACGCCGATATTCTTTGCATAGACCGGATCTAAGGCATGCTCTGCGTCAATGAATCCAGCAATGCCTCCTCTTTTCTGTACCTCTGCAACCGCATGCAGTGCAACTGTCGTCTTACCACTGGACTCCGGTCCATAGATCTCAATGATTCTTCCCTTCGGGAGTCCGCCTAACCCTAATGCAATATCAAGACTTAAAGAACCGGTAGGGATCGTCTCCACATTCATATGTGCGGAATTATCTCCGAGCTTCATTATAGATCCCTTGCCATACTGCTTCTCAATCTGTGAAATTGCAGCATCTAATGCTTTTAGTTTATCATTTTTTACTGCATTGATCTCTTTATATTTATCTTCCTTTGCCATTTCTTTCCTCCGTGCGAACTTATGTTCGTTTTTCTGTTCTAATAGTATTATATTTTTTCTGAAATGTCAACCATAAAATTGTCTGTATTCCCCCACACGCTCTACGACAGGTTTATGGCTGCCTGCAAAACACATTTTCCCCAACAGCACTTATTTTTACTTACAGGATTACCGGCAGATTGATGCCCGTGGATCGCCTCTTCAGGCGGTATAGATTTATATCTGACAACCTCATCGGAAATGAACTTCCTTGTCGACAAGTGTATCATAGTATACTTTCAATTACAAGTGCTTTCTTTTATTAAACAAACACCCCGATAAATGCTGGTTTGCGGGTGACATGAGTTTCCTCGTGTAGGGTGGTTCTGGGGG